>JALNXR010000155.1 GCA_023230265.1 Bacteroidales bacterium
CGGAGCATCCTCACCAGGCACAGCAACCAAAACAAATTATTTTAAACGAAATTTAAACAGAGCATGGAATTAATTAACGCCCTTGGAAGACGAAAATCAGCAGTTGCTCGCGTTTATGTGAATTCGGGAAAAGGTAACATCACTATCAACGAAAGACCTCTTGAAAACTATTTCGCAGAGGAGACACTCCAGTACATAGTGAAGCAGCCCCTTGAGCTTACCAATACCCAGGCCATGTTTGACATCAATGTCAATCTGGACGGCGGTGGTATTAAGGGTCAGGCAGAGGCATTGCGTCTTGCAATTGCCAGGGCTCTCTGCAAAATAGATGCAGAGGCTTACCGTCCTGTTTTAAAGTCGAACGGCCTTCTTTCACGCGATCCCCGCGAAGTTGAAAGAAAGAAACCCGGCCGTCCCGGTGCACGCAAACGCTTCCAGTTCAGTAAACGATAGTATTATTTGCTGATTAAGCTGCACAGCCAGGATTATAAAATTACAGGATCTTTATAAAGCTACCAGTATTTGTCCGGCTGCGGAAAACCGGAAAGACCGAAAATCGATTCGTTACTACCGGTTGAAGAGAAGAGAAAAACAAACAAAATCAAATTTATTTAACAATGCCAAGAACAAATTTCCAAGAATTACTTGATGCAGGAGCACACTTCGGACACCTTAAAAGAAAGTGGAATCCCAAAATGGCACCCTATATCTTTATGGAGAAGAACGGGATTCATATCATTGACCTGCACAAGACCGTTATCAAAATAGAGGAAGCTTCAAATGTGATGAAACAGCTGGCCCGTGCCGGCAGAAAGATTCTCTTTGTTGCGACCAAGAAACAGGCCAAAGATATTGTGGCCGAAAACGCAAAATCGGTGAACATGCCTTATGTTACAGAGCGCTGGCCGGGCGGAATGCTTACAAACTTCCCCACCATACGCAAGGCTGTCAAAAAGATGAACACCATAGACAAAATGCTTACGGACGGCACCTTTGAAACTCTTGCAAAACGTGAAAGATTACAGGTTACCCGTCAGAGAGCAAAACTTGAAAAGAACCTGGGATCCATTGCGGATCTCAACCGGCTTCCATCTGCACTCTTTGTTATAGATATTCAAAAAGAGATGAATGCAGTAAGAGAGGCAAACCGTCTGAATATACCGGTGATTGCAATGGTTGATACATGTTGCGATCCTACCCCTGTTGATTATGTAATCCCGGCAAATGACGACGCTGCAAAATCAATCTCCTACATCATGGGTGTACTCTGCCAGGCAGTGGCAGAGGGTCTCTCAGAAAGAAAACTGGAGAAAGAGAAAGAGGGAACTGAAGAGAAAGAGAATCAGCAAGATAACGTCAAAGATCTCTCTGGCAAGAAGTTACGCACACGTAAATCTGCCGGACAACATGAAGCACCAGCAGGAGGGGAAAATGACACACCTGCAGAAGGAGCAAAATCCGAATCCGCTGTAAAAGATGAACCGAAAGAGGTCCGCTCTCAGAAACCTGTTGCAGAACCAGCTGCTCCCGTTGAAGAGCCAGTTGCAGACTCTGGGAAGAAGAAGGGAAATGTGAAGGAGAATGAACCTGCAAAAGAGTCTCAGGCTGATAGTGCTGAGGTATAGAAAAAATCGTCCCTTTTATTTTAAAAACTAACAATATGGATATTAAAGCTACAGATGTTGCCAAACTCAGACAAATGACCGGGGCCGGCATGATGGACTGCAAAAATGCTTTGGTTGAGGCAAACGGTGATTATGAAAAGGCAAAAGACATAATCAGGGAAAAAGGCAAGCTGGTTGCTGCAAAGAGAGCCGACAGGGAAACCACAGAAGGTTCTGTAATTGCAAAAGTGAACAGTGAAAACAATAAAGCAATTCTTATTTGTCTTGGCTGTGAAACAGATTTCGTTGCCAAAAACGCAGAATTTCAAGCACTTGCAAAGAGTATTGCTGAAACAGCCCTCATTAACTTTCCTGCTGATCTTCAATCTCTTAAGGCTGTAAAACTCGACGGCCAGACTATTGAAGAGGCAATTACACAGCAGACAGGAAAGAGCGGAGAGAAACACTCTCTTGCAACTTACAGTAAACTGGAGGCTCCTTACATTGGCTCTTACATACATATGAACGGGAAACTTGCCACTATAGTAGGTTTTAACAAAGAGATCAGCCATGAAGCCGGTAAAGAGATTGCAATGCAGATCACAGCCATGAATCCTGTCTCAGTGAGCAGGGAAGACTGTCCTGCAGAGGTTATTGCAAAAGAGCTGGAAATCTACCGTGTTCAGATTAAAGAGGAGGGTAAACCCGAGCATATGGTTGAACAGATTGCACAGGGTAAACTTAATAAGTTCTTTAAAGAGAGTACCCTTATGGATCAGACCTTTGTAAAGGATGGTAAAATCTCAGTTGCTGCATACCTCAAAGGAATTGACCCGGAAGTTAAGGTAACAGGCTTTTTCCGCTACTCACTCAACGACTAAACAAAGTTTGGGTTACCCGGTAAAAGTTTGGTATTTGCCTGCAAATAGCATTTTACCGACAATCCGCCGAAAAATCATTGTCTCGTCCTGACATAAAATAAACAAAAGGCTGCCTGAAGAAGGCAGCCTTTTGTTGTAGAGATCAACGCAAAAGTTTCCCACATAAATGTTTCTGTGCTTCAACTGGGAAGTGCCATATGTTAAAGCTCCCCACATCAATGGTTAAGGGTAACTGTCAAAAGTGCCAGGTGTTAGCAAATTTTATAACCTGTTGTTATTGAGCCGAATAGACAATTTTTCAAAAAGTATAGTTTTTTGAAAAATTCTCACAACGCATATAGTCAGCGACTTATAAAATTTGCTAACACCTACGTCCCATCCTGAAATAGGTTGACTCCAAACTGTTTTACTTTTAAAGCTCAAACATAGGCTGTATGAACCTTAAGTAATGTAGTAGTATAAATAAAGTAGTAAGACATGGTTTGTGTCAAAAATATCACACACATAATCAGACTATTACTTAGTTCAGTTTAATGTGGGAAACTTTTGCACCTACATCCTGTCTAAAATAGGTAGGTTAAGTCCAAAACAGGTGATTGACTTAAAACAGGTTTACTTCAAAACTCAAATATTAGATGAAAGAACTATAGGTTATTTTGTAGTATATATATTATGAAGTAAAGTAAAGTAAAGTAAAGTAAAGTAAAGTAACCTAACCAACAGTAAATTACAGTAAATTATTGTTAACTATAGAAATTGCAATTTGCGTAAACATATTATACATATAATCTGAGACTTGGCTGATAGAACTTGATATGCCTGATAGAACTTGATATGGGGGACTTTGGTCATCAAAAAAGATTTTGTTATTACACACGAATTCAATTAGATACAGGGCACAAATAGATACAGGGCAGAAACATTTCAATTCGAAAAGTTTCTGCCCCGTAAGCATCATGCAATTAGCTCAATAACCAAATTTTCGTCGTTGGCTATTTCACAATGTTCATCTCATCAATAAGATATCCGGCTCCGGCGTATTTTTCAATAACCCAGAGAACATATCTTATATCCACATTTACACATTTGTTATATTCGGGATGGAAATAAACATCAGAAGCCAGAGACTCTTTGTTGCCGTCAAATGCAAGGCCAATCAACTCACCTTTTGAGTTCATTATGGGGCTTCCGGAATTTCCGCCGGTGATATCATTGTTTGTCAGGAAATTGATATACATCTTCCCCTTCTCTCCGTATTCACCCCAATCCTTTGAGCGGAGAAGCTCCAGCATTCCGGGTTTCATGGTAAATTCATAGTTGTCAGGATTGTACTTATCCCAAAGCCCCTGTGTGGTGCTCTGCGCACTGTAATAAATGCCATCAGAAGGGTTGATCGGGCCTACAGTTCCGTAGGTCAGCCTCATGGTTGAGTTTGCATCGGGATACTGAACAATGTTCTTCTCTTTTCTCATCTGGTACAGAGCGCGGGTGTAATAGGCCTCCTGGTTAAAAATGTTGTCTTTACCCGTAACTTCCCTTTCGGCATCGTTGAAAGGCTTCATTCCGGTAGAACCGGTCAGAAGAGAGAGAGGATCCCTGGTAAAGAGGGTTGCAGGCTGATTGACTTTGACTGCCTCACGGAACTTCTCAGGATGCATCAGTATTGAGTTATTGTAGATATAATCAGTTATTGCCTGATAATTGCCGTTGAACTCTTTATACAGATGTGTAATATAATCTCCCCAATACCTTTTGTCCACATTTTCCATAACCAGTTTAAGCTGATAGTTGAGCAGATCCCTCTCAACCCTCATATCAGACTGTTCATACCCCCTCTCTATTGTAGCAACATAATTCTTGTGCAGAACCGTTCCCACTATCAGAGAATCAGGTTCTTTAATTCCCCTGCCTGTGGAGAAACTTCTTGATCGGTTACCAAAATAGATGAATCCCTGTCCGGAAACAAGAGTCTCTCTGTAATACTGCAGATTGCGCGCTACATCCTCTGTCCCTTTATAGTACCGGGATAGTTTATCCAAGACATCACCCCATTTTGCAGCCCTGTCCGGATCACTCATAATCCACTCCTGCAGCTCTTTTTCCTGTTGCTGAAGAATACTTACTACATTGTATCTGCGGAAATTATAAACCTCTCCCTGCTGCAGTTCCTGAACATTGCTTATTCCAAAATAAAAATCAGCATATTTGAGCCTGATCTGGGGATCAATGTTCATCCATTTGTCCATAATATCCAACCGTTCCCTTTTTACACTCACTGATATGGGATTGGTAATTTTCTCTTTTTGATAAACCGCAAAAGAGTTGTTATAACGGTTGGTACGGCCCGGGAATCCGAGAATCATTGTGAAATCACCCTCTTTTACACCTTTGGCTGAGATTGGAAGAACCCTCTTTGGAACAATGGGAACATTATCTGCTGAGTGCTGAGCCGGTTTTCCGTTCTTGTCTCCGTAAACGCGGTAAAGAGCAAAGTCACCTTTATGCTGAGGCCACTCCCAGTTATCTGTCTCACCTCCGAATGCGGCAATTGAAACAGGAGGTGCTCCCACAAGCCGGATATCGGTGTAAACCTCATAGTAAAACATATAATACTCCGATCCTCTCCACATTGACATACACATGGTTTCGTAACCTGTAGCCTTGGCATGCCTGGGTTCGATTATGGAGGAGATCTTGCGCATTCCGGCTGCACCTCCGGCTTTTCTTAGCGAATCGGCAATGCTTTTAACCTCTTCTGTTACATCGGTCACTTTTCTGAGGAAAAAGACAGATTTGCCCGGGATATAAGTCTCCTGCTCCCTGTTCATAGCCCAGAAG
>JALNXR010000156.1 GCA_023230265.1 Bacteroidales bacterium
TCCCTGAGAATGTAGAGATTAATAAGGAATTCGCAAGAATAAAAAGTAAAAAACCAATAATTGGTGATGGAGAGAGAGCTTGTATGGCTGTTGCCCGTTTCACTAAAGATGTAGTTGCCAGTAGTAACTTTCGTGATGTAGCACCATATTGTGATCAAAATAATATTTTATACCTGGGAACTCTAGACATTCTATCTGTTGCTGTTGTTAAAGGTATATATTATGAATCCAAGTGTGACAACTTCATTCAATCCGCGTTAAAGTACAATAAGGCATGTTTCCCAAAAGGGGTTACAGCAATGCGCTATTATATACCTAAAGATTTAAGTTTTATCTAAGTACATGATAGAAATTTAAATATGTCAATTTTACGATTGAAGTGTGTGGAATTTCCCCTCATGAAGTAAAAACAATCTATAAAGAGTAAGATTAAAGTTTTTTTTATATAAAACGGACCAATGATTCAACAAAAGAATAATCCAATACAGAGTGCGCAGAATATCTATTCTGGCAGTTTTTGTAATTCCGTTAACCTACCTTCCAGCATATCTTTTAGATTGTAATCAATATCCGGATATTCCCTGAGTATTTTTTTGATAATTTCAACATCCCGGATTTTTTCTATGGCTTTGGCTTTAAGGTCGGGATCAGCATAGTGTTGATAAATAATAAATCTTAGAAATTCCTGATTATCAATGGCAGATATATCCAGCGACTGTGCCTTTGGCCAGGCACAATCCCTCAAATAACCCGAATTTGAATTAAGTATAATATTTATACACTCTTCCCGGGTAAATTTTTGTAGCAGAAAATTACAAAGTTTTTCAAAGTTAATTTCGGTATTAACTGCATAAGTACCATAATACCCCGGAGTGCCAAATTGTTCAGCAAGATTTTGTGCAACCAGCTCAAAACAAGAAAGGTATAGTGTAAAAAAGAAAATAATTACTGCTTTGACCGGTAGTCTGAGGTTTTGTAATTTGATTACACGAGGCCTTAAATTTGAGGTCTGAGTATTTGAAGTCCTGGCGTTTTTGGTTTGTACACTGAGGTTCTCATAAGTACAACCGGTATAATTTCGTTTAAAGGTAAGAAAAGTGAATTGATTTTTGCACCTTACTTCGCGAGGTTAACCAGTGTAGATTTAGTCTGCGGATTTGAAGGCCTTATAGTTTGGTTCTTGTAGATCTTGCCGTCTTTTCCGATAATTGTAAAGTGCGGGATACCGTTTATCTTGTAATAGCGTTTGATATCGGGATATTTATCACCGGCAAAAAGCTGATAATCTGTCATTCCCATCTCCTTAACCATATCTGACCACTTTTGTTTATCCCTTATTTGGTCGGTTGATACACAGATGAATACAATGTCCTTGTTGTCCTTAAGTTCTGCCTTGAGTTTGTTCAGGTGAGGAATCTCTGCCCGGCAAGGTGCGCACCAGGTAGCCCAAAAATCGATATATACTACCTTGCCCTTAAAGTCACTCAATGAAACAGTTTTGCCGTTGACATCCTCCAGAGAAAAGTTATAGGCATCAGCGTTGCTTCCAAATCTTCCTGCATCCTCTGCGATCTTGTTCAACTGAGCAAGATATCTTTCGTTGGCAACACTATTGCGGAACTCTGACAAAGCCTTTTCTCTCTGAGCCGGAGCTTCATCTTTTAGATATTTGTTTGTGTAGTGGAACAGAAAGTGCTCGGCAACATCTTTGTTGGAGATTTTACTCTTTATAACCCCATACGCATCCAGAAGGAAAGATCCGTTTTTCTCTTCCTTTGTAATTAGAGTATTAAGGTAATATTCAGCAAAACTCACATACTGAGGAAGACCGCAAAGGAAAGGATCATTCCACTCAATCTTTTCATAAAGAGATTGCAAATGATTTTTCCAATCTTCCTCTTCTGCAAATACTGTCAGATTGTTAGCCTGCTTATGGAACTGAGGCCATTGTATCATACTTCCAAAGTTGGAATACTTGGTGTAGGCTTCAACCTCTTTCCGGAAGCTGGCCGGAATATCCGGATAGGCTTTGGTATATACTTCGCTAAAGAGCATTTTAGTTGCAAGTGCATCCTGCATATATTTTTTGTAAACCGGCCAGGGCATTTTCCAGATTATTGCCGGGTCGCCGGGATATATCACAAAACGCAGATCCAAATATAATTGCGTTTCCGGACTGCCGGAAAATTTTGCGGTTTTTGGTTCAAGTCCAAAATTAACAGTAATCTCCCGGCCCGGTTTTACAAACATAGGCTGAGCACAGACACCATAATTGATGCTCAATTGTTTCAACCTGTCAAGAGGAACTTCTCCGTAGAATGTTCCATCTCCTTTAACAGGTATTACAGCAATTGTTCTCTGGTTCTCCTTTACTTCTACCTCTTTGTCTTTTCCGTTATCAATATATGTGCCTTTGAAAATTACACTCTGCTGAGCCAGTACGGATGTCGTAAGTATAAGCATCCAGGCAATAACTAGGATTTTTCTCATAAAAATTATTTGGGATTAGTGTGATTATTAGTTGTTTATCGTTGGTTATTTATTAGTTGTCTGTTTGTTAAGAGCAGATTTTTTAATTAGATTCCTACGTATTTGTTATCTTGTTTTGAGATTTCATTAATTTGGATCAGTTTTTCCAGTGAGTGCTTACTACCTTTCCGCAGACATTTGTGTATGCATTTTTAATGGATAAAACACCATCATTTGCCACATTCATCTCATACACGCTTCCTTTTTTGCCTGATCCGGAAGCATCACTTGTGCATACATGCATAACCCTGGATTTTATTACCGCTTCGTGCCATCTGATATTATCCACTGTTTTTCCCGCTCCAAAGTCATATACCTCCCTTTCTTGGTTGAGGATGCAGTCGTAAACATACACCTTGCTCCCAAGTGCAAAATAGATATAATCTTCCACCGCATTACCTGCAAATGTTTTAGCATTACGGATCTGATATTCCTCAGGTATAGATACTTTCTTAGTGGGGTTAATTGCACTTTTTGTTGTCATATCAAATTTTAGATAAAAATAATTCCCATTGTCATCTTTAAAGATTGAATTACAATCATATTTATTTCTTGCGCTTTTCGTATATTTCCCCCAAACAATATCCAGACCTACATCTGCCGGATCAAACACTCCGTCAGGCTTTGAAGCTGTTACATATAGATTTGGCTGAGCATAATTTGAGATATACATAAACCTCTTGTATTTCATATCGTAAAAAGCTTCATGACTGAGAGCATGGAAAGATATTGTTGAAATTTCATAATCCCCCGGAAATTCAGAATAAAATTTTGTTTCAATTTTTGTGCTGACACCCTCAACCGAAGTGCTATATTCTATATCTTTCAGGTGAAGCCTGTTATTATTAACAACATAGATCTGTGTACCGTAAGCCTGATAATCGCTGACAGCTCCATAATATTCCGTGCTGGTCATAGCTTGAGGTTTTATAACTTGAAGGCCTTCGTAGAATAACTCTTTATATTCAAACATTTTTTTGAAAGAGAGACTGCTAAGGTAAACACCTCCTCTGGCATCATCACATAAGATTGCAACATAATCAAAAGGTGACCGATACATATACCGGATTGCAACCGGATTTGTGCCGGCTTCCTCCCCATTGATGTTTTTATATATACTTTCATAAACCTTACCTGCTTCTGATATGAATGTGACTTCTGCCTTTCCATCCAGCTCACTTAAGACCAGAAATCCTCTCTGCAATTCAGATATAACGGTTATTCCAAATTCTTTTCTATAGCTCACACCTGTTGTTTTATCTTTGACTCTGTAAGTAATTTTATATGAACCGGGAATAGTGTTGACCAAAATGTCCAGATTTCTGGTTCTTGCAAGAGTATCTGCAAAGTTATAGGTCTGAGTAGGATTATAGAGTATCCAATAATATTCCAGATCGTCCTCCCTCTGTTCAAGGGAGCGGGTCAGCACAGGGCTGATTTTAAATGTATCCAGCATTACAGCTGAATAACTCTCCTCTATTCCCTCAATCTCTACTTCGTTGATCTCTCTGTAATCATAATTGCTATTGTCTTTGACACATGACAAGCTTATCAATCCCAGAATAATCCAGATAATTGATAATGATATAATTTTTGTGATTTTCATAATGCTAATTTTTCATTAATTAAAACCAGGGTAATATCCTTACCGGTGGCACCAGGTCATTATCCATTACAATATTATCTGCAAAGTATGAATTACATAGCCAACCAAAATTTCTCCATACATTTCTTTCTATGTTAAAATCCTGGGTTGTTTCCGGAAAAGGCCGTCCCGTTAAATCCATACAGATTTCATGTTTAGTTCTGGAATAGACTCCGAACACCGGAGCTAAAATCGCGTCCCATATAGCCGGTTTCATTATAATATTGGAAAACATAACTCTTGCTCTGACTCTGTTTGGGAATGCAATTTTGAAGTCGTCGTTTTCTATCAGTTCCAAAGCAATTATTAGAAGGTTATCATTAAGATCCGGATGCTTATTGATAATTACAGGAAGTTGGTATTCATAAGTATTTGAAGGGAATTCGTACTCCTGTTGTAAGCTTGTATAATGAACCTCTGCCACGGCTGTTGTCATTTCAGGTATAAGTCTGACCTTTATCTTTTTGGGAGTATCCTGAACATAACCTAATAATTTGACATTCAGAAAAACAGTGTCTAACTCTTTATTTTTCCCTATAAATGAATATGTTACACTATCCTTTTCTCCGTATAAATTTGAGAAATAGATTGCTGGTTCTCCGTTATATAGTTTGGATGATTCATTCTCACAAGACAATGTTACAATAGACACAATTGCTGTTAAAATAAAAACTATCTTTTTCATAATGCTGGATTATTAAATTCAATTTCACCATCAGGAATTGGAAATACATATATATTATTACCGGCTTCTGAACCCCAGTAAGGTATATACTGATATCCTTTACGTTTATAATAATAGAACATCTGTCCTTCACATAAGAATTCCTTTCTGTACTCTTTATGGATCTCTTCTGCAATATCCGCCGTTAAAGTCAACGGATTCAGCCCTCTGTTAACTCTTAATTCATTCAGGTAATCCAGAGATTTTTGGGGGTCTGATTCCAGTGTACACTCCGCTGCGATCAGGTATGCTTCTGATATTTTAAGAACTGGTATGCCGGAAAGCTGGTTAAATTTTGTAATATAGTTATCATCAGTCTTACTCATCCATTCAAGATATCTCCAATCAGAAGCTCCTCCTGAAGATGTCTCATATAGCTCCAGTGCGCTCTA
>JALNXR010000160.1 GCA_023230265.1 Bacteroidales bacterium
AGTGCCCGGTAACCATGAGTTTTACGGAGGGGAGAAACAGGAGATCATCGAATTTTTAAGATCAGCCGGAATAACAGTACTTGCAGACAGCACCGTCCTTACAGCCGGAGGAAAAGTGATAATTGCAGGAAGGGATGACAGAACAAATAAAGACCGGATGCCACTTGATATTCTGCTTAGCAAAGTTGACAGAAACAAACCTGTCATACTTATGGACCATCAGCCTGTAAATTTGAACGAGGTTGAGTCAGCGGGGATAGATATCTCTGTCTCCGGACATACACACAATGGGCAGTTCTGGCCCGGTAACCTTATAGTTAAATGGATGTATGACCATGGCTATGGTTATATGAAAAAATCCCGGACCCACTTTATTGTAAGTTCAGGCCTGGGCCTGTGGGGGCCCAAATACAGAATAGGAACCGTTTCTGAAATTGTCTCAGTGAAACTTAAATTATAATTGAGGTTCTTTATTCAGCCGGATTTGCAGTGAGAATGGATTTTACCAGCTTCCTCCGGCACCGCCTCCGCCAAAGCCTCCGCCGCCGAATCCGCCGAATCCGCCACCGCCGAATCCGCCACCGCCTCCGAATCCGCCGAATCCTCCCGAACGACCGCCGCGGCCGGAGAGCATTGATCCCATAATCAACAGATCCAAAGGTGAAAGGCCTCTTTTCCTTCCTTTTCCTCCCATGTTGTCATGCCGGTTGCTCAAGGCAGATATAATAATGATAATAACAATGATCATTATTATCACAAAACCAGATATCACAGAGTCGTAGAAGCCGTTGTCCACAGATGAGGCATAATCCTTTGAATTTATCTCACCTGCAAGAATAGGCAACATCACTTTAAGAGCCTCGTTTATACCTCCGTAATAGTCGTTGTTTATAAAGAAAGGGATCATGTCTTTCTCAATTATTCTCTTGCAGATGGCATCAGGAAGGACCCCCTCGACTCCGTAGCCTGTGGCGATAAAGACCTCCCCCTTTTCATTCCCAACCTTTGGCTTGACGAGTATAACGACCCCGTTGTTGAATTTTGACTGTCCTACGCCCCAGCTCTCACCGATTTTATAGGCGAAATCCGATTTATCCATTCCCTCAAGGGAATTGACAATCACCACAGCAATCTGGTTAGAGGTAGAGTCAGCAAAAGCCACAAGTTTTCTCTCCATTGCAGCGATATCCTCCGGCTTGAGCAGAGATGCCAGATCATTCACCAGTTTCGGAGGCTGAGGTCTGGGAGGTATTTGCGCAAAAATCCCTGTGCCAAAGGCCAGAATCAGAATAATGACGGCTGATATTTTGCTATTTCCCAAAAGATATTTCATTACTCTGTTCATTTACATCATCTTTTTTGTATGGGAAGAATTCACCCAGCTTATCGCCGGAGAGGGCAACAGCGCTGATAAGTCCATCAGAAAGCTCACCTCTTGAGATATACATTTTAAGTATATCCTTTACTTCGCTCCAGAAATTGGCGGGAACTACCGAGTTGATCCCGCTATCCCCAATAATTGAAAGTTTTCTGGATTTGAGAGCGACATAGATCAGCACACCGTTTCTTTGTTCGGTTTTATGCATTTCAAGCCTGTTGAAAATGAGAACGGCCCTCTCTACAGGATCCCCCTTGCAATAACTCTCAAGATGTATCCTTATCTCTCCGGAGGTTTTCAGCTCCGCAGATTCTATGGCTCTGATAATCCGGTCCCTCTCATCTTCAGTTATGAAAGGATTCTTACTCATTTTCAGAATTCCACTTTTGGAGCATTCTGTGCACCCTCCTGGGCCTCGAAATAAACCTTCCTTTCAAATCCAAACAGCCCTGCAATAATATTTCTGGGGAACTGGCGGATAAGGGTGTTGTATGACTTGGCAGTCTCTGTAAATTTTTGCCTTTCAACGGTAATTCTGTTTTCTGTACCCTCAAGCTGAGCCTGGAGCTCTAGAAAGTTCTGATTGGCTTTTAGATCGGGATACTTTTCCACAACAACCATAAGTCTGTTGAGTGCATTTGTAAGTTCTCCCTGGGCTGCCTGGAACTCCTGAAGCTTTTCTGCGGTAATGTTTGTGGGATCAATTGTAGTCTGTGTGGCTTTTGATCTGGCATTGACCACGGCTTCAAGTGTTTCTCTCTCATGTTCTGCATAACCTTTGACAGTGGCTACAAGATTGGGTATAAGGTCTGCCCTTCTCTGATATACATTCTCTACCTGGGACCATGCAGAAGAGACCGACTCCTCCTGCGATACAAGGTTATTGTAACTTTTCATTCCCCAGAAAAATAAAAGCAACAGAAATCCTGCTATCAGTAAAAATGTGATTAATCCTTTAGATAAATTTTTCATTGTATAACTTATTGATTGACCGATCTGACGCATCTTACCGATGCACCGAAAAAGGTCTTGTTGGCTATGTTGTAGGAGAAGTCACCACTGTCGAAATAAATGTACCTGTAGGGAGCAGTGGATGCTGTTGCCTCTGATGATGACCACCAAAAACCATAATTGTTCAGATTACTGAAGCTTGACAGTGTGCCGGACACGTTTCCGCCGGGCAGTGCATTCCAGTGGTAAAGATTCTCTTTATTGTTATTGGGACTGTATTTCCATATCTTTGAACCGTTCAGCAAGGCCTCTACAGTCAATTTGCTGCCAAGACCCTTCCACTCGTTGTCAAAACTCAGGGGTGATCCGCTGTTAAGATGTCTGGCCAGTTCCTCCCAGTCCTGATTCGTGGGGACTCTCCATCCCGGAGGGCAGGCTCCGTTGCTTCCGGCCCCTCCTGTAGGATTGGAGAGTCCTCCGGTAGCCTCCTGCCATGAGTATAGACGGCCGTATATATGTGACAGGGCATCGATGTTACCGTATGGTCGCCCTGTTCCCTCCCAGTTGAGATTCTGGGAGAACCAGAAGAGATTGCCGATTTCTGTAAAGTAATATTGCCTGCCGTCCCTGGGATCAGTTATGTAATTAGTTCCGAATACCTGTCCGGAGAAGCTCTCCTGAGAGGCAGGATCAATAACAATGGTTGTTATGGAGCTGCTTTTTGAGTAGTATCCCTCTGCCTGCGCACTCAACAGTACAGTATAGGTGCCCGGCTCCAAAGGTGATACAACAGTGACAGACTTGCCGGAGGCCGAGTCGGGAGCAAAACCGGTAAAAACCCACTTATAGGTTATCCCTGTTTCCGGGGCCGTAATACCTGATGCTTCAAGCGTCAGGGTGGAACCGGTGAGCAGGTAAACCGGCATCTCAAAACTCAATGAACCGGTCATTGAGTCAGAAGTCTCCTGGGTATCGTCTTTTTTACATCCTGTTGCCAGTATGGTAAAAAGAATAATAGTAAAGGCGACGGATAGTCTGGAAAAATTTGACATATAGCACGAACTCTTCATTAAAACACACAAAGATAATTTTTTTTATTCTAAATTTGTGCCAAAGTCCCCTCATTATATGAAATTTTCCTTAAGCATCAGATTTGCTCTTTTTTCTTTGCTGCTGCTGCCCTTTTCAAACAGTTGCAACAGAAGGGCTGAGTACCTTACTGTTGAGGGATTCACTCAGGGTACTACCTATCATATATCCTATTCTCCGGATGTTGATTTTCAGGCAGATTCACTGGTAGAAGCACTGCTCTTCAGGATTGACACATCTCTGTCGGTTTACAATCCAAACTCTTTGATTTCAAAAGTTAACCGAAATGAAACAGAACTTCCTGACCAGCCCTTTTTAAGAGTCTTCACCAGAGCTAAAGAGATCTGGCAAGCAACAGGGGGTGCTTTTGATGTGTCAGGTGCTCCGCTTTTTGATGCCTGGGGATTCGGTTTTAAAAAGAGAGATAGTGTGACTCCGCCCATGATTGATTCCATACTCAATTTTGTGGGTATGGATAAAATATCAATCTCAGGAGGGAGGGTAGTAAAGTCTGACAACAGGGTGTCTGTTAATTTCAATGCAATTGCACAGGGCTTTACATCAGATTTTATTGCTGAGGAGTTTGACCGTACAGGGATAAAAAACTATATGATAGAGGTCGGAGGTGAGATCTTTTGCAGGGGATTGAATCCAAAGGGTAAATTCTGGAGGGTTGGAATTGACAGGCCCACAGAGGGGAACATAACACCGGGAGAGGATCTTCAGGATATACTGGAGATTTCCGGAAAGGGACTTGCAACTTCGGGTAACTATAGAAAATACTATGAATCAGATGGATTGAAGTATTCTCACACAATAGATCCCAGGAGCGGCTATCCGGTGAGACACTCTTTGCTGAGTGCCACTGTTATAGCTGCAGATGCAAT
The DNA here is from genome assembly GCA_023230265.1 of Bacteroidales bacterium. Lineage (GTDB taxonomy): Bacteria > Bacteroidota > Bacteroidia > Bacteroidales > UBA932 > Bact-08. The sequence goes on from JALNXR010000160.1 coordinate 4,306, forward strand.
GACAGCCGATGCTCTTGCCACCTTCTTCATGGTAGTTGGCCTGGAGGGTGCAAAGGAGTTCCTGAAATTAAATTCCGGGATTGATGCCTATCTGGTATATTCAGAAAAGGATGGACTCAGAGTGTTTAAAACCCCTGGTGTAAAGGGGGGGCGTTCTCACTCTTTTCAAAAGCGCTGACAATTCTAGTTACAATAGGATGGCGAAGTATATCCTCTTTGCCAAAGTTAATCACAGCCACTCCCTTGATACCGCGGCATATCTCTGTGCTTTTTACCAGCCCTGAATCAGAAACACGGGGCAGATCTATCTGGGTAATATCCCCTGTCACTATAAACTTTGCATTATTGCCCATCCTGGTAAGAAACATCTTCATCTGCCCGAGAGTTGTGTTTTGTGCTTCGTCCAGAATAACCACCGCACTCTCAAGTGTCCTCCCCCTCATATAGGCCAGTGGAGCTATCTGTATTATACCCTCCTCCATAAGTGCCTCCAGCTTTTTCCCCGGGAGCATATCCCTGAGGGCATCGTAGAGGGGCTGGAGGTATGGATCAAGTTTCTCCCTAAGGTCACCGGGCAGAAATCCCAGCCTCTCACCGGCTTCGACTGCCGGACGTGTGAGAATAATCCTTCTGACCTCCCTGTTTTTTAGAGCTCTGACTGCCAGAGCTATGGCCGTGTATGTCTTCCCGCTTCCTGCAGGTCCGACTGCAAACATCAGGTCGTTCTTTTCGTAGCTTTCCACCAGTTTTTTCTGGTTGCGGCTCCTGGCTGAAATTATTTTCCCCTCTGTTCCGTAAACTATAACGCCGGAATCCGGGGAAACATCCCGGGATCCGTTCTCTGTAAGAAGGGATTCCACATCCCCCTCTGTGATATGTCTCTTTATTCTTTTAAGATCTGTAAGCAGATTGAACTTCTCCTCAAATCCGTTTATATCGCTGAC
>JALNXR010000161.1 GCA_023230265.1 Bacteroidales bacterium
AAAAATCAACCTCTCTTATAAAATCGGCATCGATTATCCCCACCGGACCCCCGGAAGAGCCCTGAGTGCTAAAATGGTTAATGGAGGGAATCTCAATTCCGTCAAGAAAGTATCTGTTTTCTGAGGGGCCTCCGCCTCTTACCAGCACATCATTTCTAAAACCTCCTCCGGCAAGGTTACCCACTCCGGGAAGAGATGCCACAACTCTGGAGATATCGCGGTTAGCACCCGGATTTCTTTCAATCTCCTGTATCCCGATGGTTCTCTGTGAGAGTGGGGATTCCGGAATTCGTCTAAAGGGGTCTGCCTTTGGTTTTACAGTAACTCCGCTAAGCTGAAAACTCTCCTCCTCCAGTTCTATTGTAATAAAAGTCCCCTTGAGAGAGAGCATTAACTCCTCGGTAATATATTGGTTGTATCCGAGAATATCCACCTGGAGACGGTACATCCCTGCAGGCAGATTGTCAAGGGAGAAGAGTCCCAGGGTGTCAGATGTTGAATATTTGGTACCCTGAAAAACAGATATTGTTGCAAAAGATACAGGTTCCCTTGTATACTTGTCAATCACTTTTCCCTTAATTGAGAAATCGGCAGAAAGCACATGCTGGCTTAATAACAAAGCCGGTAATAATAAAAATATGTGTAAAAGTCTGGTCATATTTAATGTTTGAGACATGTGTAACAAATAATATGTTAAATGGTTTATTGTATAAAGTTAACAATATTCCAAATTTATACTCTGGCTATTGAGATAAAAAGTGAATGAAGGATGACGGTAATTGTAATCCATAACATCTCTGCATTTTGAGGAGAGATGTTGAAAAATTTATACTCAAACGCATTGTCCCTGCAATTTGCAAGACAGTCTCCACAATAGGTACAGGTCATACCAATCTTACGCCTGTTGATAAGAGAAGGAGTGAGAGCCTGATATTTGCAGGATTTTGTACAGGCATAACATTTTGTGCATTTGTCCGTGATTATGAATCTGAATGGTGAAATGAACTTTATGTGGTTAACCACCGTCCCCAGGGGACAGAAGTTGGAACAGTGATACATATACCCTCTTTTACGGGAAACCAGGATTATTATTCCCAGGCCGGTCACCCCAAAAAGTATTGCAAGAAGTGTTGCAATATTCTCTGAACCGGATATAAACCTCAGGATTAAAGCAACAGCCACTGTAAAGATTAATATGAATATTTTCTGTCTGTAGCTGAAATCCTTGCTTCTTACTCTCTTTTTCCTACCGGCTGCAGCTGCATCTAATGAGCCAAAATAGGAGAGATGGCTGCACCAGGCGGGGCCGGTGAGCATCAGAGTGCTCAGAAAGAGAATTATCATAAACCATGAACTGAACCGGTAGAGAGGCCCGGCAATAAGTATGGCAGGTACCGGAACATGCAGTTTTCCGCTGAACAGGAATATTGAATCAACTGCAATACCGAGCATCAGTTGAGTGTAAAACACAATCGAAAAAACAGTCCATGATCTTAACCGCCAGCGAGTTCTGCTCTCCCGCGGGATCATTTTATAAGCAAGAAATGCTCCGTAAAGTGAGATCAGAAAGATCTGAAGCCACCCCCCGTTGCAGAAGAGCCGCTCTGCAAGCAGAAGCGGCTTATCCGGAACGGTTTGAACAACTGACAGCAATATGGCAACAATCACAAATACTGCTGCCGGTATTGCTATGTTTTGTCTACTTGGTTGCACTCAATATATTCTCCATGTATCTAATGAGATAAGCATAATGTGCCTCTGAGTTGAAGTCATTTACCTTAATCCCCTTTAGATATTTCAAAGTCTTGATGATCTTGTAATAGGCGACTGAAGAAGCCTCTGTAATATCCTTGGGATTTGATGTTGGAGGAGGCGGAGGACCAAACCTGGTCACTGCATTTGCTCCGGTAAAAAGATCACAGAGTGATACAACATACAGTTTCTGCAATATTCTGTCATAGGTGTTGGTTACCTTGTTTGCCCAGACAACCTTGTCCAGTGATCCGAACATATCTTCAAGAGTGTATGCGTTTTTACCAAGGTCCTTCTCTGCAGAAGCGAGATTCATTATCACCCTTTTGCTCATAAGAGAAGAGAGAGCAGTAGTGTATGCTCTTTCTATATACATCTCAGGACGGCTTACAAACTTGTTCATATACTCATTTGGAATAAGCCAGAGGGGTGGATTTTCAAAGAGATGTCTGTTAAGGAAATCCATTGCTTCCTGCTGTCTCTCCTTTTCAACGATTGTATATACATCCCCGGATTCTTCAACCGATTTGGAATCCTGATAAACACCGCCAATCCATTTAACAACATGACCTATGTATCTGCGGAACTGATTGTTAACCTCTGTATGCATTGTTCTGAGGTTTTCATAATCTTCGTTTGGTTCTTTTGTCCACTCACCGATTCCGTCCATCACAAACTTAAGGTTTTTAATACCAAGTTCGTTGGTCTTCATCTGGTTTTCTCCAAGATCTTCCGACTGGAATCTGGGATCATTCGAACTGCTCTCTGTGCCGAATTTAAATCTCTTGTCCTGTGTCTTTTCTATTATCCACTTATTTATCTGCGATCTCTCTTTTGCAGGATCGTCAATATCCGGAAATCTTCTATATCCCCACTCTATTGCCCAGAGGTCGTAATGGTTGATTCTGGGGAAGAGCAGTTCTCTTGGGATATTGTCGCCGGGCTGGGCAACATAGTTAAACCGGGAGTAGTCCATTATTGAAGTTGTGTGGCCGTTTGCTCTCAGAAAAGCTGTATCCCGGAGTTGTTCGGCAGTGTAGAGTGCTGTCCCCGCAAAATTGTGCCTCAGGCCAAGAGTGTGGCCAACTTCGTGTGAGGAGACAAACCTGATAAGCTGACCCATGAGTTCGGTGTCAAAGGTCATCTTTCTTGCAGCAGGGTCAACCGGTGAGCATTGTATCAAATACCAGTTTCTCACCAGTGACATTACATTGTGATACCAGTTGATGTGGCTTTCAATAATCTCACCTGAACGGGGATCGCTCACATGTGGACCGCTGGCGTTGGGAGTATTGGATGGTTTGTAAACAATTGCACAGAATCTTGCATCCTCAAGTGACCAGGTTGAATCCTTATCCTTTGACGGAGCCTTCAGAGCATAAATTGCATTTTTAAATCCGGCCTTTTCAAAGGCAACCTGCCAGTCATTCACCCCCTGGATAAGGTAAGGAACCCACTCTTCTGGAGTTGACGGATCTATGTAAAACACAATCGGTTTTGCAGGCTCAACAAGTTCGCCTCTTTTATATTTTTCAACATCCTCAGGTTTTGGTTCAAGCCTGAATCTGGTTATCATGGATATTCTCTTCACACCTTGGGGGTCATGGCTGAAATCGGTGTAGTTTTCTGTGAAGTAGCCAACTCTGTCATCAGCATATATGGCTGTCATAGGAACCTTGGGAAGAAGTACAAAAGAGTTGTTGAGTTCATAGGTAGCAGTGCCCCCGTCAGATCTTCCGTATGTCTTGACACTCTTTACCTCTGTGTTTATGGGATAGGTGTTAATTGAAGAGATGTAGGATGCCTCCCTTACAAGTCCTCCGAGTTTAAATGCAGTTTTACCTGAAGTGCCACCTTTGGGGAAGAAGAGTATCTCAGAATCCGCACTAAAGAGGTCGGTCACATCAATCAGTCTGTCGCTCTTGTCCGCTGACTCAGCCTTAATCTCAAAAGTGGCAATGATAGCATTGACATTTGATCTGAGAACAGACTGGAACATTGCACTTGTGCTGTCTTTAACCCTCTCCCTGCCAAGTATATTTGTCAGAAAAATTTTATTATTGGGACCTTTTTCAAATTTAAATACAGCTGAGTTAACATCATCACCTGCATATCCTGTAAAATCTGTCCTGATCCCCTCTGCAGCTTTTGATATCCTTGTAACCATAAGAATATCTCTGCCGATCAGAGAGTCGTTTATAGTCAGAAAATATCTGCCGTCCTGAAAAATTACAGGTGTGAGTCCCTTCATTACCCTGGTTCCGGGTTTAATGAATTTGTCGATTGTCAGAGGAGATTTTTCAGGAGCTTTTTTTGCAGTGTCCTGAGAGTTCTCCTGAGTTTGCTGCTTTGCTGCCACTCTCATATTAGGTCTCTGTGCACTTAACACAGTAGTCCCGGCTATACAAAGAGCAATAATGAGTGCGGTCGTGATCCTTTTGTTAAAAACCATGCTTTTTAATAATTTTTGTTAATAATTCTTGAACTGACAAAGATATAAAAAATGTATATCTTTGCTAATATCTTATGAAATACGGATTTTTCAAAGAGAATATTTCACTTGTATTTACGCTGCTGTCAGCAGTTATCCTGCTTTTTCTGATAGCTCCGCTTGCAGGGCTTTTTCTCTCTCTTAAGGCTCCGGCACTATTTGAGACCATTAAAGACCCGGCTGTAAGTGAAAGTATATTTATTACCCTGCTGATCTCTTCTCTGTTTACTCTTGCAGCAGCCATTTTTGCTCTTCCACTTGCATACTTACTTGCAAGAAAACGATTCCCTGGAAAGGGATTCGTAGAAGGGTTGATTGATATCCCTGTGGTTATTCCCCATTCTGCTGCAGGAATCGCTATACTCGGCTTTATATCAAGAGATTCTGTTTTAGGCAGTATTGCCGCCGGTGCCGGTCTTAATCTTGTGGGCTCACCTTTTGCAATAGGACTCGCGATGGCCTTTGTCAGCATCCCCTTTCTGATAAACTCCGCAAGAGATGGTTTTGCAGCTGTTCCGCTGAGACTGGAACAGGCAGCCCGCACTCTGGGAGCCTCAGGACTAAGAGTCTTCACATCCATATCCCTGCCTCTGGCAAAAAGATCAGTGGTAAGCGGACTTGTTTTGATGTTCGCCAGGGGGATGAGTGAGTTCGGAGCTGTGGTGATAGTTGCCTATCATCCTATGACTACCCCGGTTATGATATTTGACCGTTTTAACTCTTACGGGATAGACTATGCAAGACCTGTTGCCGCAATATTTATTGCAGTTACCCTGATCATATTTTTTCTTTTAAGAGTATACCAGAAGAGATGAACAATCCAGGAATAATAGTACTTAGAGCAGAAGAGCTGGAATACAGTGCCGGGGAGTTCAGACTGGGGCCTCTCTCCCTTACAGTAAAGGAGGGAGACTATCTTGCCGTGACAGGAGCATCAGGATCGGGAAAATCTATGTTGCTGGAACTCATTGCCGGATTGAG
>JALNXR010000162.1 GCA_023230265.1 Bacteroidales bacterium
AACTTATCCTCAATGTCTGACACCCATGGAATAAAAGGGAGAATGCGGAAAAGAACAGTTGCAACTACAATGCAGTATATAGTCTTGAAACCGAACCCCTTGCCCAGAAACAGAAATCCGACACCCAGCAAAAAAACATTAATTATTATATAGGAGTATGAGACCTCAAATCCTGTGGCATATTTGATCACTGATGCCAATCCGCTCACTCCCCCGCCGGCAATCTCAAAGGGTATCAGAAAGGCTGTCCAGCTGAAGACAAATACAACCAGACCAAAGGTCATTATTATGTATGACCGGATATTTTGAAAAATACTTTTGTTCATAATTTTATATATATAACTCAGATCTGGAATAAATGACGGCTTTACCCCACAGAATTACACTCTCTGCACCAACTCTGCACTCTATCTCACCTCCTCTCCCGGAGAGCTGTTTTGCCCTGAGATTATTTTTTTTAAGTCGCTTAGCCCAGTATGGTGCAAGTGTACAGTGAGCAGATCCGGTTACCGGATCCTCCAGAATAGTGGCTTGCGGGGTGAAAAATCTGGAAACAAAGTCAAAATCCACGTCAGGTGCGGTTACAATAACCCCACCCGGATCAATGTTAATCTCATCGAATATTGTGCGGTCAACCTCAATCATTTCAATCTCCTCCCTTTTAGAATAGACCAGCAGGAAATCCCTCGCTTTGTATACCTCCCTTGGTTTTATGTTCAGGGCATCATATATCTCAACCGGCAAAATTGCATCCTTGGCCTCTCTGAGAGGGAACTCCATTGCATAGCCAATCCCTTCACGCTTAACTGTCAATAATCCCGAACGGGTGTTAAAGAGTAACTCTTCGCCCTTGAATTTATACCAGCTAAACAGTACATGGGCAGATGCCAGTGTTGCGTGGCCGCACAGATCAATTTCAAAATCGGGTGTGAACCATCTGAGAGAATACATGTTATCCTCTTCCAGCAGAAATGCAGTTTCCGGAACAGAGTTCTCCCTTGCAATGCTCATCAGCAAAGAGTCAGGAAGTCTCTCCTCCAGAAAGACTACAGAAGCAGGATTTCCGGAAAATATTCTGTCTGTAAAGGCATCTACCTGAAATGACTGTAAAACCATCAGAATACTATATTAATAATTTTCCCGGGAACCACTATAATTTTTTTAATGAGGGAACCTGCAAGGAATCTCTGTGTGTTCCCGTTCTCCCGGATTATTCTTTCGATTTCACCGGCAGAGAGGGATCTTGCAAGCTCAAGTTTGTACCTGAGCTTACCGTTAAAGGAGACAGGGTATTCAAAACTATCCTCATTAATATATTCAGGGACAAATCCGGGAAACACTGCATTGCATATACTCTCTTTATGCCCCAGAATACTCCAGAGTTCCTCGCATATGTGCGGGGCAAAAGGAGAGAGAAGAATCAGTAAAGGTTCCAGTATCTCTCTGGCATTGCATTCCAGTTCTGTAAGTTCATTTACAGCAATCATAAAGGCGCTCACACTGGTGTTGAATGAGAAGGATTCTATGTCTTCCTGAACCTTTTTTATCAGTTTATGAAGAATTTTTAGCTCATTGCCGGAAGGTTTTCTGTCGCAAACGGCCAGCTCTTCCTTTTTATAAAACAATCTCCATATTTTTCTCAGAAAGCGGTGTACTCCGTCTATGCCGTTTGTATCCCATGGTTTGGACTGTTCAAGTGGTCCAAGGAACATCTCATACATTCTCAGAGTGTCAGCTCCGTATTTTTCACATACCATATCGGGATTCACCACATTGAACATAGATTTGCTCATCTTTTCCACTGCCCAGCCACATATGTATTCGTCATCTTCCAGGACAAAGTCAGCATCCCTGTACTCGGGAGACCAGTTTCTGAAGGCTCCGATATCCAGCCTGTCGTTGTGTACAATATTCACATCGACATGGATCTCTGTAGTGTCATAATTATCCCTAAGTCCGGAGGAGACAAAAGTATTTGTCCCTTTTATCCTGTAAACAAAATTCGAGCGGCCCTGGATCATACCCTGATTGATCAGTTTTTTGAAGGGCTCCTCCTCACAAACATAACCGGTGTCAAAGAGGAATTTGTTCCAGAAACGTGAATAAATCAGGTGGCCTGTTGCATGCTCCGCACCACCGATATAAAGATCCACACTCCTCCAGTACTCATTCTCTTCTCTCCCAACCAATGCATTAATGTTATGAGGGTCCATATACCTGAGGTAGTATGCACTGCTGCCTGCAAATCCGGGCATTGTGCTCTTCTCAACAGGATAACCCATGTAATTCCAGTCAGAAGCTCTTGCCAAAGGGGGTTCTCCGCTCTCAGTCGGGAGAAATTTATCCACTTCAGGCAGCTCCAGGGGAAGATCCTCAAACTCCATAGGAAAGGGTATGCCATCTTTGTAATAAACAGGAAACGGCTCTCCCCAGTAACGCTGCCTGGAGAATATGGCATCCCTTAAACGGTAATTCACCTTTCTCTTTCCTATACCTCTTTTCTCTACCTCTTCAATAGCTGCCGGTATTGCATCTTTTACACTCATACCGTTAAGAATGCCCGAGTTGCACATGATACCCTCCTTTGCGTCAAAACTCTCATGTGAGATATCACACCCTTCTATCAGCGGTACAATTCTGAGGTCAAACTGCTTTGCGAAAAGATAGTCACGGCTGTCGTGCGCAGGAACAGCCATAATTGCTCCGGTTCCGTAACCGGCAAGTACATATTCAGATATCCAGACGGGAATCTTTTCGTTTGTAAATGGATTAATGGCATAGCTCCCGCTGAATACTCCCGTAACCTTTCTGGTCTCTGCCTGTCTCTCCCTCTCGGTCTTTTTGGATGCATAAACCAGATACTTTTCAACCTCATTTTTCTGTGAAGCGGTTGTAAGTTTTTCCACCCATTCACTTTCGGGTGCAAGTACCATAAATGTGGCTCCGTATATTGTGTCTGCTCTGGTTGTAAATATCAGCATATCATACTCTTCTACACCGTTAGACACCTTAAAGGTAATCTCCGCCCCCTCCGATTTCCCGATCCAGTTGCGTTGCATCTCTTTAAGTGACTCGGGCCACTCCAGGTTCACCAGTCCGGCAAGCAACCTCTCTGCATAGGATGAGATCCTGAGTTGCCACTGTTTCATCTTTTTCTGTTCCACAGGATGACCTCCCCTTACCGAAAAGCCCTCTTTGACCTCATCGTTTGCAAGCACTGTTCCCAGTGCCGGACACCAGTTCACAGAGGTCTCACCCAGATAAGCCAATCTGTAATTCATCAAAATCTCAGACCTTTTTTCCTGGTCAAAGTTGTTCCATTGCCGGGCATCAAAGATCTCTCCCTCACGCCATACATTTTTGTTCCCCTCTTTTGAAAAGAGAGTGATCAGCTCCTCAATCTTTTCTGCTCTGTTGGTTTCCGGATTGTACCAATGGGAAAACATCTGGAGAAAAGCCCATTGTGTCCATTTGTAGTATTTTGGATCACAAGTTCTTACCTCTCTGGACCAATCGTAGGAGAATCCTATCTTATCCATCTGCTTCCTGTACCTGGCAATATTTTGTTCGGTCGTCACAGCCGGATGCTGGCCGGTCTGTATAGCATACTGTTCGGCAGGCAGGCCAAATGCATCATATCCCATGGGATGAAGCACATTGTATCCCTTAAGCCTCTTGTACCTGCTGAAAATATCACTTGCAATGTATCCCAGGGGATGACCCACATGCAGCCCAGCACCGGAGGGGTAAGGGAACATATCCAGAACATAATATTTAGGGCGGGATTTATCGACGTTAACTTCAAATGTTTTATTTTCTGCCCAGTAACGCTGCCATCTCTTCTCAATATCAAGAAAATTGTACTCCATCAGCTAAAAATGTTTTAAACAGCAAATGTAGTAAAAAATGCTATTTTTTGAGTCTGAATTCTACCGGCAATGCGATTTTAACCCGGACTCTGTTTCCGTTGTGAATTCCGGGCTTCCATTTTGGGGAGGCTTTTATCACCTTCACAGCCTCTGCATCAATCGCTTCATCCAGCGATTTTACCACTTTCACAGAGGAGACCGAACCATCCTTCTCCACAATAAACTCTACCACAACTCTCCCCTGTATTCCAGCCCTGACAGCCTCTTTGGGGTATTTGACATAGTCGTATACCCATCTGTCCAGAAATGCCTGTTCGTCAGAGTTCAGAAATGAAGGAGGTTTATCTACCTCAAAACGGGAATATACATTGCTGCTATCATTCTTGCCTCTGCCTTCACCTTCTTTTTTACCACTTTTATCCTGCTGATCATCAGAAAGTGCAGTTCTCTCAAGTAAATACTCCCTTCCCGATGCCATTCTGGCTAGTTCCACAGTGTACATCACAATATCCTCCAGCCTGCCATAATCAATTCTCCCGGGTGTATCCCTTAAGGTCCCGGAATCTCTGTGATTGCCTGTAGTTATAAGTACGGCCGGAATCCCTGCAGATGTGAAAGTCTGATGGTCTGACAGCATTCCTCCGGTGGAGTGAACAGAAGGCGAGATCATGGCAGGGAGTGCAGAGGCATCTCTGAGCAGAGAGGTGAGTGCTGCATCCGGAAGTGTAGTATAGAGAGTGGGGGAATTGTTTGCACCTGACCTTCCAACCATATCCAGGTTAATCATAAAATAGATGCTGTCCTTAAAGGTGAAAGCTCTCTCCAAAAAATACCAGGATCCGGTTGAGAGCTTCTCTCCTGCCCCAAAGGCTGCAATGATCACGGAGCGGGGAAACTGGAACGACCTGGCATTTATCTCCCTGGCAACCTCAAGCAGGGCAGCAACTCCGGAAGCGTTGTTGTCTGCTCCGCTATAAATCTGCTTCTGTTTACCGGATTCTGTTTCAACTTCGTTATAACCAATATGGTCATAGTGGGCTCCTATGACAATATATTGATTTTTGAGTTGCGGATCATATCCCTCAATTATCCCCACAATGTTTGTGGAATAAAGAGTGTCTTTTCCTTCAATTACAAAAGAGAAATCCTGCCCGCTCCCCGGATAGAGATCCAAAATCCCGTACTTTTCAAATATTCCGGCAATATATCCGGCAGCCATCTTTTCCCCCCGGCTGCCAGCCTCTCTCCCGAGAAGAGAGTCAGCAGTCAGAGCAGACATGTGTCCCCTGAGGTTATCAACAGTATTCTGCCCCCTCATCTGCAAGGGAAGCAGCAACAGTTGACAGG
>JALNXR010000163.1 GCA_023230265.1 Bacteroidales bacterium
AGTCCGGAGATCACTCCCGGAGCCTTTGCCTTCATCTCTGCCACAGCCATGCTTCTCCCGGAGATAAGGGCATTTGTAGTAATATCGCCTTCTGCAACATCCTCTTCAATAGCAAGGGTGATTATTTTTTCCGTGAGACTCTCCATCCTCTCAGCCGGGTTTTCGATACCGGATTTAATTGTGTTCATAGTCTGGATTATTATCTTTGTCTGAATAATTATCTTTAGTTGTATCAACAGGGAGGGTTGTTATCTTCTCTCCAAGTTTCTGAATAATATGGAAAATGTATGATTTGTCTTCTGACGGGAAATCTTCTCTGTAATGCCCGCCCCGGCTCTCGTGTCTGAACAGGGCTGACTGCATTATCAATCTAGCCACAATCAGTAGATTCTCACCCATAAGATTGTATAATTCAAATCCTTCCCTGACGAATCCTGCACTCTCCTCCTCAATCTTTTCAAGCCCCCGTGTAAGTAGCTCCCGGTTCCTCACTATTCCTGCATATACAGTTAATATCTCGGAGATCCTGTTGCTGAGTTCAGAAAACTCTTGGGCACGGGTCGGGTCCATAGTGAATTTCCCGGGAACAACCGTTCTCCCTTTTTTATTGATTTTTTGAAAGAATCTCTCTGCCGGAAGGTCGCTCTCTGAAACTGATCTTTCTGCCGCCGGCCTGCCTGACATTGATCTTTCACACTCTTTTACAGCTCTGTATCCGAATACCAGACACTCAAGCAGAGAGTTTGATGCCAGACGGTTAGCCCCCATGATTCCGGTAGAGGCCAGTTCTCCGCAGACATACAGATCCCTGATATTTGTCCGGGCGTTCAGATCGGTTCTGACGCCGCCTACCATGTAATGTGCTGCAGGTGCAACAGGGATTCTGTCATTAAAATCATATCCCATTTCCCGGCATTTCTGGGAGATATTGGGAAATCTTTCCGATAGTCTGTCCGGATTTATATGGCTGAGTGTCAGATATACATATGGAAGTTTCTGACTCTGGATCTCTTTGTAAATAGCCCTTGCCACGATGTCTCTGGGGGCAAGTTCGGCGGCTTCGTGCAGGGCGGGCATGAACCGTTCACCCTTTTCGTTCACAAGATAAGCACCTTCACCTCTCACTGCTTCACTTATAAGATAGGGTTTATCTTCTCTGGTGTACAGGGATGTAGGGTGGAACTGTATGAACTCCATATCTGCTATCCGGCAGCCCGCCCTGTAGGCCAGAGCAACTCCGTCCCCGGTAGTGGTGTCCGGATTTGTAGTGTTTTTGTATATTGCAGAGGCTCCTCCCAGTGCAAGGATTGTATGGTTCCCCAAAAAAATCTCCTCCTGACCGGCATTTAAATTCCAGCACCGCAATCCTTTGCAGCTATCTCCGTCTGTAATTATTTCAATAGCTACATAGTTTTCAAATATTGAGATATTTGTATCGGAAGTAACCTTCTTGATCATAAAATCGGTAATTTTTCTTCCGGTAACATCTCCCCCTGCATGCAAAATTCTTCTTTTATGATGTCCCCCTTCGAGTCCGAGAGACAGCGCCCCTCCGGACATATCAAACTCCATACCCTCTTCTATAAGTTCATGGATTCGTAAAGGTCCTTCATTAACAAGGACATTTACAGCATCATAGTCGCACAATCCTCTTCCTGCAATTATGGTGTCCTCAAAATGAAATTCCGGAAGGTCTTCATTGTCAGTTACTGCTGCAATTCCTCCCTGGGCAAAATATGAGTTGCTCTCTCGAATACCGGATTTGGTTATAAGGGCAACTTTTCCGTACCTTGAGGCAAGATATGCTGAGTAAAGTCCTGTAAGTCCGCTTCCTGCGATGATATAATCAAAATAATGCATCAGTTTACAGTAAACAACAAAAGTACTCATTTTTATCTATCAATACATCATTCTTACTTTGCTCCTTTCACATCAAATAGGTATATTAGCGCTCTTAAGTTATGCTTATGGGAAAAGAAAATATGATTGACTGTTTTATCCCTTTTTCTGGGGTGCAAGAGGTTAAAGAGACAGTTGCCGGTTTGCGAAAATCCGGCATTGTTAACAAAATATACCTGCTTGCGGTGCAACAGGAGAGTAAAGATATACAGGAGAGTAAAGTAATAAGGGGGGCAACTCAGCCGGAGTCAGAGGCTGAATCAGAAAGGATCAGAAAGGAGATTGCCAAAATGGAAAAGTGTGAACTGATCAATACTGATTCACTCAGATCTACATCGACAGTTAAAAAAATAGCAAATCATACCACTGCTCCGTTCACGCTGATCTATCTGAAGGACTCTGCTCTGATACCCGGATTATTCTCTCTGGAAAGAATGGCAAAGGTTGCGGAAGATACAGGGGCAGTGATGATATATGCAGATCATTACCAGGTGATTGGAGGGAAGAGAATTGCGGCACCTGTTATTGATTATCAGTTTGGAAGTTTAAGGGATGATTTCAACTTTGGCTCTCTTCTTTTATTTAATTCGTTGTCTTTTAAAAATGCTGTTTCGGGAATGGCAGAATCATACAGTTTTGCCGGATTGTATGACCTGCGGCTGCGGATTTCAAGGCTGGGGGAAATTATTCGTATTAATGAATACCTATACACAGAAGTTGAAAAGGATCTGAGAAAATCCGGGGAGAAGATTTTTGATTATGTGGATCCAAAAAACAGGGCTGTCCAGGTAGAGATGGAGCAGGTTTGCACAGAACATCTCAAGGCTGTAGGAGGATATCTTAAGCCTCATTTCGGGGAGATTGATTTCTCCCGTGGGGATTTTAAATACGAAGCCTCAGTGATTATTCCGGTCTTTAACAGGATCAAGACCATAAAGGATGCAATGGCATCGGTGCTCCGGCAAAAAACAAGTTTCCCGTTTAATCTCATTGTTGTTGATAACCACTCTACTGACGGGACATCAGAGGCGATAGATGAGTTTGTATCAGACAAAAGAGTGATCCACCTGATTCCGGACCGTGACGATCTGGGTATAGGCGGCTGCTGGAACTGGGGAGTTCACCATCCTGAATGCGGGAAATTTGCAGTTCAGCTGGACAGTGATGATATATACTCCGGTAATGACACTCTTGCAAAGATTGTGGATGCGTTTTATTCACAAAAGTGTGCTATGGTTGTGGGAACATATATGATGACCAATTTCAATCTGGAGATGATCCCTCCGGGAATTATTGACCACAGGGAGTGGACTCCGGAAAACGGAAGAAACAATGCGTTGAGAATTAACGGGCTGGGTGCTCCAAGGGCCTTCTATACTCCTGTGCTCAGAGAGATCAGACTTCCAAACACAAGTTACGGAGAGGACTATGCACTCGGACTCAATATCTCCAGAGAGTACAGGATCGGACGGATTTATGATGTTATTTATCACTGCAGAAGGTGGGAGGGGAATTCCGATGCAGATTTGGACATAGTTAAGATGAATGCCCATAACACCTATAAGGACAGGATCAGAACCTGGGAACTTAAAGCCAGAATTTCCCTGAATAAAATGAATAAGGCTGAATAAAAAGCAGCCGTGCAAAAATCAGACTGAGTAAAAGATTAGCCTTAACAAAAACATCAGATTGAAGTCAACCAATGAGATATTGAGCCGCGATTCCCTTGAGGAGATTTTTGCCGGGCAGCTTGACTCCTGGGAGCTTGCAGGGAGCAATTACGAATCGCTTAAAAAGGTTTCAGTCAGGGATATTTATGTTGAAAATTTTCCCTACAGGGTACAGTTCAATCCGGCAAGGATAAGCTCCTCAGCTGCAAAGGTTGATACTGCATCTATTCTCGCCCGCAAATGCTTTCTGTGCAAAGAGAACAGGCCGCAGATACAAAAGGGGCTCAAATTTGTGTTTGATCGCAGGGACGGAGCTTCTGATGAATTCAGTGTGCTGATAAATCCTTTTCCCATTTTCCCAAAACATCTGACAATTGTTTCTGCGGAACACAGGGATCAGCTTATCCTTTCCAATGTGCGGGTAATGTATGAACTGGCTAAGGAGCTTTCTGATTATACAATATTTTACAATGGTCCCCGGTGCGGGGCATCTGCGCCAGATCATTTCCATTTCCAGGCCGGGAATAAGGGATTCCTGCCACTTGAGAACTATTATGAAAAGCTGGGTAGAGATGTTGTAATCAGCAGAGAGGCAGGTGAGGTGAGAGTCATTAAATCGGGATTGTACGGGACCTTGCAGGCAGAGTCCGACTCCCCTGATTTTTTGGATTCGCTGATTACAGCCCTAAATGGAGTTGCGGAAATTCCTCAGGGGGACAAAGAGCCTATGTTCAACATGTTATGCTGGTATGATTCAGGAAGGTGGGTTCTCCATATTTTTCTGAGGAAAAAGCACAGGCCGGAGTGCTATTACGCCGGGGGTGAGGAAAACATTCTGATAAGCCCTGCGGCTGTCGATCTTGCCGGAGTATTTATCACCCCTCTGGAGAAGGATTTTCTTAAGATCAGTGAAAGTGACATCAGAAAGATTCTGCAGCAGGTGTGCATTAGCAGTGATGAGCTTTATGAAATTGCAGAAAGGTTAAAATCAATAATATAAAAAATGGAAGAGCCGAAAATCAATGTGGGTATTATGTTTGAACCATCAGTGGAGTTCTTTCTCAAAGGAGATTTCCTCTTTTTGGGAGAGATAATCCGGGGGAAACAGAGGGTGAATTTTTCAGGTGACGGAGTTGAGTTCAACGGAAAAGTTTTTAATGAACTGCTCTTTGAACCGGTTCGCCCTGCATCAGCATCGTTTATGCTTACCGGAGTAACTATCGGAATTAACTTCCATTGGGAGAGAAAGGAGGATCAGTTTTTTAAAGGTGATCTAAGGTTTATTGCCGATGATGGAAAGATAATTGCGATCAACAAAGTGGGTGTGGAGGAGTATCTCAAATCGGTTATCTCCTCTGAAATGAGTGCAAATGCATCGCTGGAACTTCTAAAGACTCACGCAGTTATATCCAGATCATGGCTGCTGGCGCAGATAGACAAGAGCAGAGAGATTAAAAATTCCGGAAAGGCTTACAGCACTATGTATGAAACAGAGGATGAGCTGGTAAGGTGGTACGACAGGGAGGATCACACACTCTTTGATATTTGTGCCGATGATCATTGCCAGAGATATCAGGGTATAACCAGAAGCACAACAGCTATTGTGAGAGAGGCGGTTGACAGGACCAAAGGGGAACTGTTGAT
>JALNXR010000006.1 GCA_023230265.1 Bacteroidales bacterium
ACAGAGAGTAGTGGCAATATATACCTTTGAACTCTTCGCTGCTCTGCGATAAATATTTTTAAGGTAAAAAATTTTAGAGGTGAAAAATGTGGAAACCTGGGAACGCCGAGCACCAGCTTTGCGCCTTTGAGACTTTGCTGGCAAAACTCTGAAACAACTCTGAGACCTCTGCAACTCTGTGAGAGATAATTTATCAAGTAAATCCTGTTAATCCTGTAATCCTGTCTAAAAAAATTTTGGTTGCGGCTACGCTGCGCTAAGTTCTTTGCTGTGCCATGGCGTAGCCGCAGGCGAAGACTGGTGGTTTTCAAAAAAGTGCAACCGTTTTGTTCCTATGTCCAGTGATCTGGACCTCACGCCGACCCTTTGACCAGCGCAATCTCTTCCGGTGTTAATCTGTAGAGCTGAAAAATAATTTCATTAAGCTGCTCCTCCGCCGCGGCGATTTGTAGGTCCAGCAGTTGCAGTTCCTGGTCGATGACAATGATGGAGTTTTTCAGTGTCTCATCCTTGGTGGAGCGCAGTGAGAGAATTTTGGCCAGCAGCTTTTTGCCGTCAAATTTCTCGGTAATATTGGTGGTCCGCGCAAATTGCCGCCACTGCGCTGCAATCAACGGGGTATCCGGTTTGTCAAAGAGCTCGACCACCGCAACGCCATTGATCAGCAGACGCAGTTCAGCGTCATCATTCTCCACCAACACCTCTGCATTGACGTTTAACCTGGCATCCAGCTCATCCAGATGGTGCTGTAGGCTCAATGCAGCTTGCTCCTTGGCCCAGGCAGTCAAGGCGCGCCCCTTTAAGTCAGCGGGTTTTTCCGGGCTTTTCGCCCAATCGCCGACACTTTTCGCATCCGCCCACAACCAGCCTGGCGCGTGCTTGCGCTCAATCATCTGCGAACCCTGCAACCGGCGTTCAATCTTGTTGATCAGATCCCGTTGTCGGGTGTGCATCGCCTGTAAAGCCAGCGCACGGCTGCCAACAGCCTGCTTCTCCGCATCGGTCGCGTTTGGGATGGGCAGCGGTGCGAGAAACTGTTGCTCAATATCATAGAATCCATTAGCTTTTGGACGCGCAATAAGTTTGAAAATGAAATTAGGCACGGGCGAGTTAAGCACTCCCAATAAATAGGCCATGTCAGTTTCAGCTTTTGGTATGATTGCAAAAACACGGCGATCATCCTGAATGTATTGCCCTGTAAAATCTCCCGCTATACGAATGCCCGTTGCAGTTCCAGCAATCATAAGACGGGCAATAACTCTGCTTAGCGCATTTCCTGAAGGAATCTGGAGATCGGTATGGTTCCGGTGATCAATAAAAAGTCGCGAGCACGGGTGGCTGCGACATAGAGTAATTGACGTTCCATATCCAGAATAGCCTGTGTGTCCGCATCGTGCATTGTGCCGTTCAAGCGGGATTGAAGTGGGATAGTCCATTCATCACATGCCATTACAGCTACGGCTTTAAATTCCAGCCCCTCTGCATTGGGCATGGTTGCAATTGCAATTTTGCCCGCAGCAGGAGTGTCTCCCTGATCTAAAAAGAGATGGTCGCAATTGACCAACTGAGACACAGTCCGGGCACGTTCAAAAAGTGTGTCACTGCGTATGAACAGACAGCATTCTTGTGGTTTAACACCTGACTCGAAGACCTGTTCGAACCAACGGGATATACCTAGCTGTTCTTCCTCTTCGCTTGGATATTGACGGACCTCAGGAGGTATCCCTGAAAACATTGAGATGGTGTATTTACGATCTTCAATAACTCCGTCCATATCTTGAAACTGTTTCAAAATTAAACGATCCGCCCATGAGCGAATTTGCTGCGTTGTGCGGTAGTTCACCTTTAATGTGTAGGAACGTCCTGCAATATTAATTCCAGCTGAAAGCCACGAAACCAACGGTTGACGGATTCTCTGAGCGAGATCACCGGTGAAGAACAGTGATTGCGGTGTTTTACGCATGGCGTTGAGCAGTACAAGGTGCTCATGTCGCAGATCCTGACACTCGTCAATAATGATGTAATCGAATGGTTGTTGCAGAGAGCCGTTGGTGAGCTGCCGCGCTACATTACGAACTTGGCGAAAGGGCGGGGTTAATTTATGATCTTTCAGTAAACGAGTGGCAAGGTCAACAATTTTCCAGACCTCACTGCGTTGCTTCCGATTCAACCGTACCAGGCGTCCACGACGCGAAAGGTTAGTATACGCATCCAGGTTGGCTACCTCAAATGCCTCAATGACTTGACTCCACTCATCAAAAAGAAAGTCATCTGAGTACATGCTGAGGGCCAGCTCTTTAACAGCCTGCGAAAGCGCCCCACGAACCTGGGCCTCCTCCGCAACCGGAAATTCTGTATGGTGATTACTCAAAAGCGTTTCCGGCAGAGTGTCAATCGCAGCCACAGTAATACGCTTTGTAATATTTGATTCTTTACCAGCCAAATGCTCAACTAATTGCCTCAACGAGGCCGCCAGCGGCTTGGAAATCGTGGTTATCAGGATGCGGGCTGACGTATCCTCTCTGGTAAGGTATACAGCCCGATGCAGGGCCACAACCGTTTTACCTGTTCCGGGGCCGCCGGAAACGCGGGTGTCACCATTGAAAGTCGCTTCCACCAGCTTGCGTTGGCTGGGATGCAGAAAGATGCGCCAGTCGTCCCACGACGCCGATAAAGCAGCCTCGAGAGCTGTCTGTGATTCGATTGCGTAAAACCGTCGAGCGGCATCTGGTGCCAGAAATGGATTGACCGTCTTTGTTACTTTTTGAATTTGCTTAGGCTTGCCACCATCAGCAAGTGTTAACAGAGCCTCGCCAGCCTCTTCAGGCAGATGTACGATCAGGTCTAATAGTTCATCCTCAGAACGTACAGTGCGGACATCGTCGATCCACTCAGCCGGAACACCGATCCAGGCAAACTCCGTTCTTGGTAAATTGCCGAATATGGGTTGGCGTCGACTCTGCATTAAGCGCTCTGCTTTTGGGCGTTTATCCGGCACAAACAAATCACGTATCTCGACTATCTGCATGGCACCGGTTGTTGGATTGGATACGAATTTTCGTTTTTCAGCCCAGGCATAGGCTTTATCATGGTGGTCGGCGTGGCAGAGAACTGTACCGTATTCAGATTCATGGAGGATAATTCGGATATCCCGCGTGCAGCGTAACGACCAGAACCCAGGATCGCGGCATCGATCTAACCGGTGTTTTTGTAAACTTGGATGAGCTGGATTACTATAAAACATTAGCGTTGATTCACGAACACTTTTCTGTTCTTCAACTTGTAAGTTTGTGTAACTTGAAGAAAATGATTTAGCTTGAAAAAGTTCCATATTCACCTTACTGCATTGTGCCAATGGAGGAGCCTAACTCACGATCTTCCACAGTATCTTCCTTCTTTATAAACCGTGCTACAAAATCTGAGAAATTACCGGTTAGCTGGTTCATATTAGCAAGCATGGTTTTTGGGAATTTAACGTTGGACAAGATGCCATTAAACTCAATAAGGGTAAGTAATTGTGTGCGTAAGTGGCTGTCTTCGTTTGTCAGTAAAAACCCTTTGTACTCTTTTTTCTCGCGTACATGAAGTGCAAAAAGAATTGAAAATAAAGCATTTTTCCTTGGTACATTAAAACTGTCTGTTAAATCTGCTTCTGGCAAATACCTAATTAAGGCTTGCAGATAGGAAATGACAGAATCTGGATCGACTACAATCTCTGTATGCCAGCACAGCATGCGGAAAAATGACCACCAAAACATTTTTGCTTGTTGTGTATCCCCAAATTTGCTTTTAACGCAATAGTCTACAAGCAACTCTAAGTCTTGTGGTTGGTCACCAAGAACATAGCCGGAAGCATTCGCTTCTGCCCATGATGGAAAAGGCTGTTGTCTGCTGAGAAGGGTTCGGATATGTGTTTTATAAGCTTGTGAAGCATGTTCGTGACAGTAGTTATTTAACTTACTCCATAAGTTGCGAGCACTCTGTTGACCAGGTATATTGCCGTTATTCCAGAGATGATTTGCAATAGTTTCAGTCAACTCTGAAGCTTTTCTGTCTGGTAATACACGTGTGCCAAATAAACCTCGGGTTGGTTGGTGTGGATTAGCCTTCCATCCCCAGCGATCAAGGGCGCCAAAAGGAAAGGTTTTTGAGAGGGTCGCAGGAGTAGAATCAATACGATATCGCTTAATCGCATTTTGTAAGGCAGAAGTTTGAGATTTATCGCCATTGCTGTATTGTACCAGCAGTTTAAGTAACTCCACATTCTCAGGGTTATCGTAAATACGCCCTGTCACAGGCTGGGCTTCCAGATAGCCTTTGTGTTTAGGTTCAGGCTTCGTTGCCGTTTTTTTATTGTGTTTTTCCTCATCGGGAGCAAAGGCATAGGTGAGCGTAACAGAGCCTATTTCTTTTTTGTCCTCAGATACAAATGGTCGCGAATTATCAGCAGCTAATACTGTAAACTTTGCATTGCCTCTGGCAGCTTCGACTGTGGCTTCCAGGCGTAGAGGAATTTCATCTGACAGTTGTGTGAAAAGACCTGCCTGCAATCTGCGTGCAAAATCATACTCTGGATCGTCACATGGCAGACGCTGGATAAGCATGGAAAAGACATCCCGATGGCGGTTGATGCAGAAGGCATTCCGAATATTATCGTCGCTTAACCTCCATGGGTTTCCCGGTTCGACCTCTTGATTGGCGCTAACAAGTTGTTTCCAATTGTCATCTGTCCAGATTTTGTATTCCGCCAATGTGTCGTAATAAGTCGGTAAATTATTGCAGCGGCGCTCTGCAAACATCTGTGATCCCTGAGCAACAGCATTAATCTTCCTTAATCTAATTTCAGTGCCCGGGTATAACTCGCTAAGGATCGTTTTTATTCCTTGAGGGTCATAACATGCTAACCAGCCATGCACTAAAATGACATCATCAGTTTGGGGAGAGGTGTTCAGGCGAAGAGGCCTTAGTAATTGAGGTAAATTTTGCCAGGTATTTTGCAATGGAGTGTGCTTTTCAACAGGGATTCTCTTCCAGCGGTTATTAGTGCTTACCCATATGTTGAATTTGTTCAAATCGGATTCTAAAGACTGTTGAACTTCAGATGCCGTTTGGCAATGTAGTAGCTGATTACGTTCTGGGATCTCTCCAAAAATTTCACTCCACGCAGCATTCAATACCGTATAACGAGGATTGCCGCGGTTTTCTGTTATACAAGCACGTACCGGAGCAATCCAGTTGGGATCTTTTTCGTGATTTCTCCAAGTCAGACGTGTAAATTCGGTGCCGGCAGAGTCCAAATCAAGCACCCATACAGCGGTGTTATCATTAGAGGCGTTACAAAAACATCTGCCGTCTCCACTTACCAACCAATCCAGCATAATTGCAACCGGGCGCCAAAGTAATGACACCTCTCGATAGTTATTTTTGAGTTCACGTAGCAGCGCATCCTGCGCGTCTTCGTTGAGGCGGTTAGGGATTGCAAAAGCTAGGTGTTGCTGATCAATATGGGGCGGATAATGTGCCTTAATGGCGTTAGCAATCAAGCTAGCGGTGCCCCAGACTTCTTTTGCCTTTACAAGATTGGACCAGAGAATTTCAATAGAAGTCAGTTCAGCTGTGTAGACAGGTGGAGCATGGTCGCCTACTGCAACTTGAAACTGCTTGGTGCAGACCTGTGGGCGAAAGGCCTTGGGGTCACTCCAGGTCATAATTTCATCCTGATCCTTGCTCCCGTCAGGGTTTACATAGGGTGGGCAGCCGAGAACAGCATAGGCTGTATTTAAGTTGTTTGTCTCATCCTGCCAGCGGAACGCTCTGCCGCTGGGGTCGAATCCGGTGTTCATGACATTAGCTCCTTGAGAACGGATTCCATGCGGCGCTGAAAGAACTGCATAATATCCTGTTGCTTGTCGGGGGGCAGTTCAAATAATGAGGCGCGTCCTCTATGCACTTCATTTACGGACTCTGCTGCTCTGATCAGCAGTAATTTCGGGATGTTTGCCGACTCTGTGCCCTCTGCATCCTTAGTTTGGCGATACCACTCTAATCCTGCCTGCTCGATACCATCTAAACACTCAATGCGGAGTTTCTTTGCGGTTTCAGGATCTTGCCAGCGTCTATCACCGACC
Source organism: Bacteroidales bacterium (assembly GCA_023230265.1). Lineage (GTDB taxonomy): Bacteria > Bacteroidota > Bacteroidia > Bacteroidales > UBA932 > Bact-08. The sequence continues at coordinate 6,129 of JALNXR010000006.1, forward strand.
AGGGTCCAGACAGGTATGATGCGCGTCTCTTCCCACTCGGTTGAAACAACAACCCAGTAGAGATCGGCATTCATAAGATCCGGTGAGAGACCAAGTGAGCGGAAAGCTATGCCGACATCCTCCCTGTTGAAAAGATAGAGTGAGATGAAGTTTCCATCTTTTTCAAACACCAGAGGCCCGTCAAAAGGTTCCGCTTTGAACCAGCAGCCATCCAGCGGCTCTTTTCTGATACGAATTGGTTTGTTGGATGCATGGAACGCAGGCGGTTGCTCATCCAAGGTTAGAGCACGCATAACCTCCATCATGCAGGCACGCACATGGTCGGTCCAGGTGCGACGTTTCCAGCGCCAGCTCTGATCACGGATATCCTCCTGATGAAGTAGCTTCTGGTATGCCACCCAGACTCTGACATAGCGCACATTCTGCTGTAATGCGTAGTTCGGCATACGGCAGGGGATTGCAAGCGGGGTTACACTGGTCAGAGTCGGCGATGACAAAAATTGTTCACATCGGCGCGCAAAGGCATCCACCCGACGTACACGTCGGCTGCAAACCGTTTCATCATTATTTCGCAGCAGCTCTCCGGTGCATTTTTTACAACGGGCACACTCTTCTGCGACATATGCCATTGCAGCTGTTCGAGCTCGGCGGCAAAAATCATGTACAACCCGGTTTTCCAATGTGTCAGCGGTCTCTTCCCGTATCACAGCCATTAACTGCTGCCGATCTCCGGCTTTAATGGCAGCGGTATGTCCGGGACGGCGTGCGTAGTCGATAAGCGAGGTAAGGTCTATCTCCTGAAGGCGATCCAGCCTGACCTGGGCATGTTTACGCTGCAGTAAGCGTCTCGGTCTTTCGACAAGCTCTTGAATTGAACCCGGTAAATCTTCGGCAAGATCACAGATTAAAGCGCGCGAAGCAAAGTCTTCATCCTGAGATGAAAAAAAATTCTTAATCTGCTGCGTTAATGGCTGTTCAAGAAACAGGTCATAAAGCTCTGCACGTTTTTTATAGAGATTATCGGCAAGTTCCTGCAGGTTATTGGTTAACATACTATGGAACTTGCCAGGCCACTCCTCATAACTTGTTGACTGGGCATCTTTGTATGGCAGAATGGTAGTTGCCTCCTGCATTGGTAAACGCAGAGTCAAATCCTGTGGACCATCTGCGCGAAATGACGGGCCGGGGAGTTCAAACCAGACGCTGCTATCTGATAAGCGTGTCGGAGTCAGTCCAACTGCCAGATGTGCCACCTCTTCTTCAGATGCATCACAAATCCAGATGCCTGCGCCATTATCCGGTCTAACCCCTCTGTCAGGCGTAACACCTCTTGCCGGAGAGAGTATTACCTGCCAGGGGTATTCTGTGAATGCCCATGACATAAATTAACTGTCTTCCCCGTATGCCCAATCCAACCCCTGCCAGTGGAAGAAGCCGGAGCGGTTTTTCTGTCTGTTTACAGCGTTATCAAAAGCAGTATTCAGGGTGTCATCGCCAATTCGTTGGACCGTTTTTCCTACCAGCTCCAGTGTCTGGGCATGTTGTGTAAGGTCCAGTCCACGCAGTTTGGGCATGATGCGCATGCCAATCTGATCGGCCAGCGGACGTTTAAAGAAACCTAGTGTATCACTTTCGTCAATTCCCGCAGCCTCGTATGGATAGTTGGCCAAGTAGCTCAGCATCGCCTGATAGGATCGGTGTGCAAACGGACGCCCCAGGCTTGCTAACTGGTCATTGAGTTCTTGAAGTTGTTCCTCTGCTCTCTGCCAACGACCATTTTCCTGTGTGTCAATTGCAGTAACTTCCTGCTTCCAGTTTTTCCAGGTTGCTCGCTTCAGCATCTTTTGTGTGCCATTCTGTTTATCGGCGGTCATAGGTTTCAAGTTGTTGGGCCGCCCGAAATAGAGCACATTTGCCCGATCAAGAACCTTGTCTGAGAGACTTTGGGTAGTTTCGTCCTCGTTCATTGTGCCGACAAAAAGCGTATTGTAATTTGCGAACAGTTGAATTGGTTTTTCCCTGAATTCAACTTCCTGATTGTTTTCCCCCTCCTTCTCCAAACCGTTGGCACCTGCGAATATCTCCATTGCAACTCTGCGCCGATGTTCAGTATCGTCTAGCCTGCCCCCCCGACGCAACTCCAGCTTGCTCAGGAACTCACTGAAGTAATATTCAATACGTGCCAGGTTCATCTCATCCAGCATTGCCATCAGCATGTATTCACTGAGGTCAGGGTCAGGGTGTAACCCCTCCTGCGGGTGATGTCCTTGGAACTGAAACAGTGCTTTGGCAAGCGGTGTCGGTTCATAGCGGTTAGTGACATAGTTAAAAAATCCGAGAAGATCCTTGGGGCTGTCCCAACGCGGCTCAACCGCCAACGTAACCAGATGTATGCCCATGGCTTTGGCATAGAGATCCGGCAGGGCGCTTTTTCCTGTTCCGCTCACGCCCGCCATAACCGTCAGGCTGGATATATCGGAGGTCTTAAGTGAGGTGTGGAAGGCATAGAGCAGACGCTCCGGCAGATCATATTCACGAATATTACGAACATAGTTCTTCATGCCATCCAATGCCTGGGTCTCAGATTCAAATTCCTGATCGGCAGATGGAGTTGTAAATACCGGATTTTTAACAATCCCCTCAAATGCGGCCTGTCTAAGTACCATTGGGCCCTTTTTACGTGTTTCCGCAATAGTGGCCAAATCCTTCATCATCAGCTGATTGGTGTCAGAGACAGATTTCTGCAAGTCAGTTGTGCTTTTAAGCAACTTATTAAGGCTATCCAGGTTCTTCGCTTTAGCATCATATTCAAGGGCCTCAGCCCGTTTAGATTCAAGCTTTTCAATCTCTGTTTTAAGTCTTTCAATCTCTTTCTGCAGATCTTCTCTTTTACCAGCAAGATCCTTAACCCTCTCTTCGACAAGTTTGTGCTGTTCGTTGAGAGCATTGACCTCTGATGTAATTGCCAGCTTCTGCTCTCCCAGTTTCTCTATGTTTTCTTGTAGCTGTGCCAGTCGTTTGTTCGCTTCCTCAGTTGTGCTCTTGCGCTGCTCCTGTTCACGTGCCAATTGTGTACGCTCTGACTCCATCTCCGCAATTTCAGATGCCAATGTGATAGATCTCTTGTTTAAATCAGCAACTTCAGCCATCTTCTGGGCTAGATTATTACCCAGTTCAGCGAGAGCCTCTGCCATTGTTTTACGTTCTGCTTCAAGTGAAGGGTGCTGCTCCAGCCACTTTTGAGCTACATCCATTTTAAGAATGTCCGCAGTAGCTGCAGCCAGCGCATCCTTTAGGGTTGCCAATTGACTGCGTAATAATTTAGCCTCTTCTGTATTGTCGATTTGTTTTTTGAGTTCACCCACGTGCTTATCATGTCGTTTCTGCAAATCTTCATTTTTTTGTTTTAGATCATTTACATTACGAGACCTTGCGATAAATACAACGAGTGCAAAAACTGCGACTGCAACATAGACGAAAAAAATGTAATTTTCCATAGTGACATTCCTTTAAACATTAAAGCTGTGTTTGATTGATCTCTTTTCGGATGGTTGCTTGAATCTCTTTTAATTCTTTGTTGAGTTCGTCCCGTATTTTGCGCAAGGCTAACTCCTCCTTGCGAGCATCTTCGGTACGCTGTTTGGCCCCCGCCTCTCCGATCCGGGCTGCAGACTCTGCTTCACGTGCCAGGTTGAGATCCTCTAGTGCCTTTTTAAGTTGTGCTTTTGCCGTAGCTATCTTCACCTGAGTGTCTTTAAAGGTTATCTGCAGTTGTTCAATTTCAGCCTTCGCAGCATCAACTTCCTGCTGAATTTTATTTTGATCCTGCTTGAGTTTAGCGAGGCGCGACTCCTCCTGTTGAATGTCAGCTTTGATGTTGTTGATATTAGCCTGAATAATCTTCAGCTCTGCATCACTTTGATTCAACTCATCTTCCAGCTTCTGTTTGTCTGTTTTCAGCTTTTCCAATATGAGGCTGTACTCCTCTAGGCGTTTTTCAGCACTCAGCTCCTCCTGCTTCAACCGTTGCACTCGTTGTTCCAAACCTGTTTTTGCCACCAGCAATGCATTTGTTCCTGCTTGTAAATCAGACGATTGGTTTTTAAGAGTTTGGACCTGATTTTGCCAGTCCTCCATGTCAGAGCGAATTTTTCCTGATTCAATCTTCAGTACATGATTTGTTTGCGCCAACTCTCGTTGTAAGTTTTCTTCAATCAAGCGATTAGATAGCACCTCTTGACGTAAACTCTCCTCTGTTTCACGTATTGCTTGTGCCCGTGCCACAAGTGTATTCTTTTCCAGTAGAAGTCGATCTGCATTCTGCTTCTGGGTCTCAGCTTTTGCGGCATCCTGAGCCAATTCTGAGATCCATTCTTGCACTGCTTTGAGTTCAATCTGTTTGTCAGCTAGGCGTTGAGTAGTTGTGTGTAAGTTAATCATCGGCAAAAATATAATAATAAACGCTATAAATAAAAGTACAACGATTATTACATCAATCAAGGCTCTGCCTCGTTTTTTGCTGGTTTGTATTTGTCTCATATCAGTGATCCTTTTCCCGGTTACTCCACAATTCTTTTACCTGATCAACACATCCAGCAATATCGTGCATGAGCTCTGAAACCCAGAACCGCCTGATTGTCCACCCCGCACTGGTCAGGCGGGCATCACGAATAACGTCTCTAACCTTCCGACGCCCAAATTGATCACAGTGCGAGGATTTGCCATCCACCTCAATGTCCAGGCGATAGCGGCCATCTTCAGAGATCATGGCGATATCCAGAAAGTAGTTCTCTGCCGGATACTGTTGAATGATCGGTAAATTTGCACTCCAAAGAGCCTTTGCAAATGCCGGTTCCCAGACAGGGCCAATAAAAACGGGATTTCCGACAATCGGCGGTCCATCGGTTGATGCTTCAGATCCAGGGCGCAGCGGAAAGAGGGGGCGGATGTTAACCAGGGGGCTGTCTTTGATTGCCCAGAAACAACCATAATGCAACACGAGCTTGTTTTCATTAACAAGCTCCGCCATTTTCAGCGCAACTTTGTGAAGCGGCATATCACATTCCATCCGCATCTGACGCACTAAAGATTAAAATAACACTCCGTTTCGAGAATGTTTCAGAGTGCTCCAAACTTCAGATTCGGTAATCTTTTTGGTTGTTTCCATTGTTTGCATTACATTTTAGTCACTTAAACATGATGGCAAATTATTAACTAAATCATCGAATTCATAAATGGTTAACAACGAGCGCGCCTTTATTGAAACTTTGCAGATGTTCAGCGATTAACCGCCTGTGACACTTTGCGGCAGTCGATTCACTGCAGAGTAAACATGCATGATCCAGTTGTTTGAGTGACACATCACTTTGAATTGCACGGTGTTCAATTAGAAGCTTAAATTTTTTAACGTAAGTATCCCAGTCAATCACCTTTGTTTTGTAATTGTCTAAAATATCTTTGGTTGGAGCCCATGTCGGTTTGTGCATGTAGTCACAGTCGCATAAATACTTTAAAAAATATTTCAGGTCATCTCGTTTAGTAAAGCCTGCCAGTTGAGAAACATTGTTTAGCCGGATATCAATAACAAGCTTAACATTATTTGATTTTATCAGCCCAAAGAATTGCTCGGCGTTTTTCTTTGAGAACCCGATGGTAAAAAGCGTGGCAACCATATAACCCCTTAGTTAGTAAGAAGCAAGCACCTCGTCACTTGCCGCAATTTTTCTTCCATACCTCTGATAAGCGTCTTTTAGTATTTCGTTCTGTGATTTAAACATGTCATAAGTCGGCATCTTCAAAGTGTTAAGTAATCGGGCCTCTGTATCCCTGTGATCCTCCAGCTCACCGTCCTCAAGTATATGGAGTATTCTTAGACCATCACATTTCAGATTCTGACAAACAAGAATTGTTCGATGACAGGTTAACGGATCTTTTTCTGCGCACATTAATGTGAGGCGCATTTTTTGTATGCCCTTCCGTAAACGATCTAAACCGTTTTGAAAATACGGTTGTCTGGCTAAGATATCAAAATCCACCTTGCCGTCCCGATAACATTCGGGATCAGTGGGTCTTGCCCCAAGCATATTCCCAAGAAAAACATAGCTAATCTGCTGACTTATTAAAACATTTTTTAATACTTCTCGATTAAACTGAGGCGCAATTTTACTGTATGGAGATTGTCTAACATCAGCAACAGCCTCAATCTGATGAAGCTTCAACAACCCTATAAAATGCGGCATATCATGATTGGAATGCCCAATGGTATAAATATCCGAGTTCATACTGTCATAATAACCTGACTGACTTGATTAATCAATATTCAATTATGGTGGCTACCACTTTATAATGGTTTCCGTCTCTAAACCGCGGGGTCAAACTAACAACTATTAAGCATTGATCAGAATTCTCCGGTTGAATTACTAACTTATCTTCTGTAAGTGCTGGGAACCTATCATCAAAATACTTTTTACCTATTACCGGATCGGTGATGCCTAAATCATATCTGCAACCATTGTATATGAAAATTGCGCGGCGTTTCTTTTTTACTGTATCAGATGAACGATGATGCTCTTTCCATATCTGAAACTTTAAATCTTCTGGTTTAATTAAATAGATAGAACGAACAGATTTGCACGATTTCAAATATCTTTCACTTACACGATTAATCTTTGACCCAGGCTCTTCCCACAAGTCCCTAGGTTTTTCAATTACTTTTGACAGATCCGGTACTAAATGATCAGTTTTTTCCCATTTTGAATTTACATCAATCAAAAAATCTTCCGGCTGAAATGGGATGTTGCCCTTCGCTTTTAAGGGGATTTTTGCAACATCCAATACCAATGGTTGACTACCATCGGTGTACTCGCTTTCATGTTTTGAAACTTCTCCTTCGCCATGTTCAGAGATTGGGCGAATCCATTTCCCTACCTGCCATACGTTGTTAGTGTTTGGCTTTTCCTTAATTTCTCTTCCTGCTATACAAAAATGACCTTTTTTTATGGAATTGGCTAAGATTATAATTTGTTTAGTAAACATAGCGATCATCCCTCCTTGTTAAGACGCAATCATCCACTCTTATCAATCAAGCAGTATATTAAGCGATAATAACATTGCTTACAAGAGATTAAATATAGGAGCTAATTCATCTTAGAGAACCCGTTTCCTTCCTTGTTCGGCTCTATGTCCGATTTATTCTTCCCAATACCGGGCGGTTGACTAGACCTTACCCGGAGAGGCTTGTTTAACTTCCGTTAAACTCCTCTTCGTTTGGCAATCGTTGCCAGATTACCTTACCGCTAAGATTTTTTACCTAAAAAACGCCGTGCCACTCATAAGGTGTCTTCCCGCAAGCGGAACTATGACCGGCACACAGAGCGGCATCGGCCGACGATGCTGTGCGACCTGCCTTCCATTCGTTCGGCGGGCAAGCGATGTTGGTGGACGATTGGGATCATGCGTGAACTCGTAGACCAGCATCATCGCCGCTATCGTTAGCCAGTGGCGCAGCCGAACTTCTGTAGCTCCGGTTTCCAACCGGACACGTCCGATTGGAAATCGGACCTACGTTGTCGCGAAGCACTGTAGCCGCGGGCTGTGACAGCCGGGTTGGCGCGTTTATGGCCTATTGCTAGGCGGTTAGGTTAGTGAAGCACAACACTTGCGGTTCGCGTTGCGTTAAATTTTCGCTTCGTAAAGTAGCACAGGCGTCCCGCCTGTGTTGGCTGTGTAATTCACAGGCGGGACGCCTGTGATACTTTTCAGAGACCGACGTAACGCCTCCTTATTCCGTTCCATTTTGAAAGAAACTGGCAGCTAATCATGGAATAACCTGAATCGAACGCAGCAATTATAAACATAACCACGCACCTTTTCAGAAGACACGCTAAAGCGTGAACTACGTACGGTTTCCAAGGTATGTAGTTCACGCTTTAGCGTGTCTCAGGCCACAAAGCAATCCAGCCATGTGTTGTAGATATTCCTGTGATAAGGGTATTTCAAGCGATTAGCGACCCCACGAAGTGGGGATGAAATACCCTTATCGATTCGCGGAGATTCGCGGGCAAAAAAATTATCTAGTGCCCCCTCTGACCAGCGCAATCTCTGTTGGTGTTAATCTGTAGAGCCGGAAAATAATTTCATTCAGCTGCTCCTCCGCAGCGGCGATTTGTAGGTCCAGCAGTTGCAGTTCCTGGTCGATGACAATGATGGAGTTTTTCAGTGTCTCATCCGCTGTGGAACGCAGTGAGAGAATCTTGGCCAGCAGTTTTTTGCCGTCAAATTTCTCGGTAATATTGGTGGTCCGCGCAAATTGCCGCCACTGCGCTGCAATAAAAGAGGTATCCGGTTTGTCAAACAGCTCAACCACAGGAGCGCCATTGACCAGCAGCCGCAGTTCGTCTTCATCATTTTCCACCAACACCTCTGCATTGACGTTCAACCTGGCATCCAGCTCATCAAGATGGTGCTGTAGGCTCAATGCGGCTTGCTCCTTGGCCCAGACAGTCAGGGCGCGCCCCTTTAAGTCAACGGGTTTTTCCGGGCTTTTCGCCCAATCGCCGGCACTTTTCACATCCGCCCACAGCCAGCTTGGCGCGTGCTTGCGCTCAATCATCTGCGAACCCTGCAACCGGCGTTCAATCTTACTGATCAGATCCCGCTGTCGAGTGTGCATCGCCTGTAAAGCCAGCGCACGGCTGCCAACAGCCTGCTTCTCGGCATCGGTCGCGTTTGGAATGGGCAGGGGTGCGAGAAACTGCTTGTTGGCTGAGCGGGTGTTCCCTTGAAATGGTTTTGATTGCGCCCGAACCGATACCAAAGAAAGGCGCTATTGCAATGTTTCTTAGAACTAACATTAAAACTCCTAATTCGCAATTTTTCCAGGTTCTCCTGTTTTAGCAAGAGGGCGACCAAAGGCATATCCACACTCACCAGCACTTAAATTACTCGAAACAAACCCATTCCTTTTTCAAACTATCATATCCGCGATGTGGACCCAAAGGCTGTTTGTTATAATAAATCAGGTACCCTCCCTCTCTACTATGATATGAAATAAGTGGAGTACTTAAAACAACCAAGACTTTTTTTTGATCAACTCCTAGGTACCCTTTTATTTCATTGAGCTTCTTGGGGTATTGCCCATATTCAACAAAATATGACTCAACATGAGGAATGAGTAGACGTATTTTCGCTTCAGCAGCCCTATCTTGACAATCAAAAACATATGTTAAAGCAGCCCTTCCCACCATCAACACAAAAACCACAATTATTAACACCAGTATACAATCAAACAAAAATTTTGATTTTCGCATGCAACCTACTCCTTTTCTAGCTCCAAGAGTTTTTTTCTTACTTTTTCAGGCTTCCATGCTTTCACTTTCTGTACTTTTTTTTTCACAGCTATAGCTTCACACCTCAACTTTAAGATTGCTTTATCATTTTTAATTACGTCATCCAAGGCTTCGATAAGCGTATCAAAAGTGAATGTCACACAATTAGGACCCGTTAATCCCCAATCACTCTTCATATATCGATCAGTAGATGGAATATTGAAATTTTTATTCTCACTGAATTTTTTCATTCTCTTTTTAACATTTAAAGGAATCGTCTTGCTACCATTATCCCATTTATTCCGGAATTTTTCAGCTATCAAATTATCAAGTTCCTTACTGACACTAAAATTAACAATGCCGCCTCCCGCTTTACTCAACACATACGGAGAACCTGTTGTTCTTCGTAGAAAGGTTGGTCCACTATACCAAGCACCAATATATTCATCATGATATCTTCCGAAATCATAATTGCGTCCCATGCCATTATATTTTGTTTGGATACCAAAATGCCCTTGATCTTCTGTGTGAAAATACAAACCAAAAAGGCCAAGCCAATCAAAAAAATTTACAGGATCATTATCTACAAAAACATAAAGCTCGTCACCGCCATCTTCCTCTATCGGATCTCGGCTTAACCACCGCCCCAGCTCAGGTGAGTAATAGGCCAAAACGGTCTCGAATGAAATGAAGCAGCTAACAATCAACATAAAAATACGATTTTTCATTGCAAGTACTTCTCCATAATTACTTCTAGCTTCAACCGAACTGACCTTATATGGGGCATTCTTTTAAGAATTTCCTCATAAGCCTCACAAGCTTCCTTATAACGCTTATTCCACCTCAAGCACGCTGCTCTTTGATCAAGGAATTCAACATACTCCCCGAGGGGGGTTAAATTCTGCATAAACAGTTCAACTGCTAATTCATCAGGTGGAATAGGATGCGGATATCCCATGTAATAAGAATCCGGTTTATAATCAATCCCCTTACCAGAACATTCGAAATTGTATCTATGTACCCCATCATCCCACCGACAAAACGCGTGTCCCTTATTCACTACAAAAAAAAGAGGGTATCCACACCGCCGCCCAACAGCGGTCATTAAAACAGGCAAAGAGCCGCAAGTGCCAGTTCGCGGCGCATCACGATCGACAAAGCCATGAATGAACAAGTCTTTAGAATTTGCAAACATCCTTAAACTTGTCCAATCAGACATCGCCCCTGATCGAACTAACTCCATATTATACCCGCACTTATAATCCAAATCCAAAGCTAACTTCAAATACACCCCTTGGAAAAGAGCATATGAGTTCTCGTATTTTTCAAGATTCTGATAAAAGGCGATCTTATATTTCGACTCCATCTCCAGAATATGTTTTGCCCATTCATCAAGAGTTCTCAGGCAATACTCAATATCGATGTTCTCGGAACCCGGCAACCCCTCCGCACATAAGAGATTCAGCACAGCAATATCAATTTTCTGTATTTCTTCATTTGTTAATGAAGTCAAAGCATCTAGATTATCTGGGACAATATACTTACCTGAAGAAGAATTTCGTCGACAAAGGACGAATGCCACGCAACAGGCAACCATGCAAAGGACAACAATCCCCAAAAGAACAAATCTGTATTTTCTTTTAATCATTCTATTAATTTAGTTGCTTCCTTCCGATATTAACCGATCCACTTTTTGCTTCAAGGAATCAAAACTAATGGATTTTTTATCAAAAAAAAACGTTAATTTATCGGGGTCATAACAAACCTGAAAAGATGCACTTTTCATAAACCCTTCAATTTTTTCGTCAGGAATAGGCTTGTCGACTACAAGAACTCCAACCTTGCTATTTGTTATTGACTTTAAACAAAATGCAGTTGTTAAAAAAACAATTAACACAATAACACCAATAATTAACCCCCTATATTTCAAATCAACCCTAATTAGAAACGGTATAATAACCGCACAAAGTAAAGGCAATAAGATCAATATGATATATAAAAGTGAAGGTGAGTTTAAGCCTGCGTATGACCACATTCTTGCTACTTCAGAAACCATGACAAAAGACACAATAAAATATATCACTCCAAAAATTAATTCATGTCTTAAAAAAAAATCATTTTTACAACGTTCAACATATATCTTTGCATAAATCATAAAAAAGCTCGATTAGATGCGAAATCGATACGGTTGTATCCCACAACCGTGGACCCATCTGCCGACCATTGTTCAACTATAATGTAAGTATGTAATTCGTCCCCAATCCAGCGATCAAGGCCAAGATAATCAAAATTACGTATGGGGTTATTGTAAACAAATAAATATGCTGGTTCGCGTGATACTTTATTGAAATGAATTTTGTCTTTTTCCGATTTCTCTTTTGTGAAATCAGTCAAAAATTTATGTTCTCCAATAGGGTCTCTCGTGAGCCACCTTCCCTGTTCAGGGGAATAATATGCCTGAACTGTATGCACACCTAATAAACAGCCTAAAATCAACAACAAAACACAATTTCTCATGGTTTACACTTCTTTCTTAAGTAACCTAGTTGATGATCGCCCAAGTAATAACACTACAGTCGCTACCATTAAAAGTAGGATAGTATTTCTCCCTCTTGATTGCAACAAAAAAACTGTGATTTTTCAGCGACCTCTCTTCAGCGGAAACCGTAATCATCGTGCGTACTCGTCAACCGACCCTCTGACCAGCGCAATCTCTTCCGGTGTTAATTGGTAGAACCTGAAAATAATATCATTAAGCTGCTCCTCCGCAGCGGCGATTTGGGTGTCCAGCAGTTGCAGCTCCTGATCGATGGCAATGATGGAGTTTTTAAGTGTCTCATCCTCGGTGGAACGCAGTGAGAGAATCTTGGCCAGCAGTTTTTTGCCGTCAAATTTCTCGGTAATATTGGTGGTCCGCGCAAATTGCCGCCACTGTGCCGCAATTAAAGAGGTATCCGGTTTGTCAAACAGCTCAACCACCGCAACGCCATTTATGAGCAGCCGCAGTTCATCATCATCATTTTCCACCAACACCTCTGCATTGACGTTCAACCTGGCATCCAGCTCATCCAGATGGTGCTGCAACCTCAATGCAGCTTGCTCCTTGGCCCAGGCAGTCAAGGCGCGCCCCTTTAAGTCAGCGGGTTTCTCAGAGCTTTTCGCCCAATCGTTGACGCTTTTCACATTTGCCCACAGCCAGCCTGGCGCGTGCTTGCGCTCAATCATCTGCGAACCCTGCAAGCGGCGTTCAATCTTGTTGATCAAATCCCGTTGTCGGGTGTGCATAGCCTGCAACGCCAGCGCGCGGCTGCCAACAGCCTGCTTCTCGGCATCGGTTGCGTTTGGAATGGGCAGGGGTGCGAGGAACTGCTTGTTGGCTGAGCGGGTGTTCCCTTGAAATGGTTTTGATTGCGTCCGAACCGATACCAAAGAACGGCGCTATTGTTCTTGCTTTTCGATATTAACCGGTATAATTGTATTATCTATAAGATTTGTAATAACAATTTTTTTCAAGCCGAATGTTTCTCCAATATATAAAACCTGTGACAAATTATCTATATTAACAACTCTCTTCAATACCGCAACATCATTACTCGCAATTTTTTCATATAACCAGTAACTATTATTGGTGCTTATAAAAAAAAGATCGCCTGGATTGTCCCAGTATTGAGGGTGTGAACGTAAAAATTTCTCAATAGTTGCAACAGGATCAAACCTCTGATTGCCTGTCTTAGACTCAAGACCAGTTTGGTCAACAACTCCCAAACAATGACTAACCTGTGGCCACGCTTCCCGAATTTGCTGTTCAAACTTATTAGGAGGTCGCCGCATACAACCGCAAAGAAATAAAATGTGCATAATTGCAATGTTTCTTAGAACTAACATTAAAACTCCTAATTCGCAATTTTTCCAGGTTCTCCTGTTTTAGCAAGAGGGCGACCAAAGGCATATCCACACTCACCAGGAAAAAGAGTTATTTTCGCTCCAGACGGAAAAATCTTTGACAGCTGTACTCTTAACGCTTCTCCAGGTTCACCTTCTCCAGTCCCACAGATGATAAATGTAATCTTCTCATCGCAAGTACTTCTCCGTAATTACTTCTAGCTTCAACCGAACTGACCTTATATGGGGCATCCTTTTAAGAATTTCCTCATAAGCCTCACAAGCTTCCTTATAACGCTTATTCCACCTCAAGCACGCTGCTCTTTGATCAAGGAATTCAACATACTCCCCGAGGGGGGTTAAATTCTGCATAAACAGTTCAACTGCTAATTCATCAGGTGGAATAGGATGCGGATATCCCATGTAATAAGAATCCGGTTTATAATCAATCCCCTTACCAGAACATTCGAAATTGTATCTATGTACCCCATCATCCCACCGACAAAACGCGTGTCCCTTATTCACTACAAAAAAAAGAGGGTATCCACACCGCCGCCCAACAGCGGTCATTAAAACAGGCAAAGAGCCGCAAGTGCCAGTTCGCGGCGCATCACGATCGACAAAGCCATGAATGAACAAGTCTTTAGAATTTGCAAACATCCTTAAACTTGTCCAATCAGACATCGCCCCTGATCGAACTAACTCCATATTATACCCGCACTTATAATCCAAATCCAAAGCTAACTTCAAATACACCCCTTGGAAAAGAGCATATGAGTTCTCGTATTTTTCAAGATTCTGATAAAAGGCGATCTTATATTTCGACTCCATCTCCAGAATATGTTTTGCCCATTCATCAAGAGTTCTCAGGCAATACTCAATATCGATGTTCTCGGAACCCGGCAACCCCTCCGCACATAAGAGATTCAGCACAGCAATATCAATTTTCTGTATTTCTTCATTTGTTAATGAAGTCAAAGCATCTAGATTATCTGGGACAATATACTTACCTGAAGAAGAATTTCGTCGACAAAGGACGAATGCCACGCAACAGGCAACCATGCAAAGGACAACAATCCCCAAAAGAACAAATCTGTATTTTCTTTTAATCATAACAAACCTGAAAAGATGCACTTTTCATAAACCCTTCAAGTTTTTCGTCAGGAATAGGCTTGTCAAATACAAGAACTCCAACCTTGCTATTTGTACCGACTCCTTTCTTTAGCACTTAGCATTTCCGTTAAAGTCATTCCTTCTTTCCGGACATACCCTGCCCCAAATTTAAAGGATGCTCCTTCCTTCGCTGTCCACAATTCTTCATTTAACGTAGCCACAGTGAACCCATATTTTCCATCATCAAGAACTAACATCTCTATTTCCGGCAATAACTTTTGGATTGAATCAATATCCACAAAATAAAAATCGTTACTGCCAAGCTTGCATGCTCCGTATTTAACGACATCAGGAACTTCTTCAACCTTAAAATCCACATCTTTAAATAAAAATATTTCCCTGCTGTATTTGCCTCGCCATGACCGAACATGCTTAGTGTAACAATTTTTATTCTTCAAAATCCAATTTTGTTGTCCAGTTCTTCTGAAAATCAAGTAATCCTTCTGGCGCAGGTTTTCAACTCCATACAGCGGACAAATACGAACTAATATCCAGCGTGAACCCTCATTGCCAAAGCCATTGACGGCCTCCGAAGGGGAAATATCATTAGGAGCTGGCATACAACATGACGAAGTAAGTAAGATCATGCTTATACTCAGCACGAAATAAAATGGAAACAAGCAATGGCCTAATGTATGTTTTTGCATAAAAGCCCTAAAATCAACAAAACACAACTTCTCATTGTATACACTTCTTTCTTAAGTAATCTAGTTGATGATCACAAAGGTAACAACACTACAGTCGCTACCATTAAAAGTAGGATAGTATTTCTCCCTCTTGATTGCAACAAAAAAACTGTGATTTTCAGCGACCTCTCTTCAGCGGAAACCGTAATCATCGTGCGTACTCGTCAACCGACCCTCTGACCAGCGCAATCTCTTCCGGTGTTAATTGGTAGAGCTGAAAAATAATTTCATTAAGCTGCTCCTCCGCAGCGGCGATTTGTAGGTCCAGCAGTTGCAGTTCCTGATCGATGGCAATGATGGAGTTTTTCAGTGTCTCATCCTTGGTGGAGCGTAAGGTCAGAATCTTGGCCAGAAGCTTTTTGCCGTCAAACTTCTCGGTAATATTGGTGGTTCGCGCAAATTGCCGCCACTGCGCTGCAATCAACGGGGTATCCGGTTTGTCAAACAGCTCAACCACCGCAACGCCATTGATGAGCAGCCGCAGTTCATCGTCATCATTTTCAACCAACACCTCTGCATTGACGTTCAACCTGGCATCCAGTTCG
>JALNXR010000164.1 GCA_023230265.1 Bacteroidales bacterium
TGGCAACTATTGGTATATCAGCAACTTTTACAACAGAAGATTCAGGATTGCAAGTTATACATGCTGTAAGAATACCCCTGCTCTTTGCCTCTCTGAGTGCTCCTGTGACATAGGGAGTGCTTCCTGATGCCGCTATCCCTATTACCACATCCTCTTTATCCACTCCGTACTGCTGCATATCCAGCCAGCCTCCTTCTTCATTATCCTCTGCCGCTTCAACTGCCTTTCTTATAGCTTTATCACCTCCGGCTATCAGACCAATAAACAGATCATAAGGGGCTCCGAATGTAGGGGGTATCTCAGAGGCGTCAAGAATCCCAAGTCTTCCGCTGGTGCCCGCACCGAGATAAAAAACCCTTCCACCCTCCATGATCCTGGGAACAATAAGCGAAACAAGTTTTTCGATCCCGGGAATAGACTTTTCCACTGCATAAGGAACACACTTGTCTTCATTGTTTATATTCTTAAGCAGCTGATCCAGGGGCATCTTTTCCAGATCATTATATTTTGAGGATTGTTCGGTTATCTTCATCAGTCAATAATTTAATATTTGTGAAAACTGACAAGACCCTCAATTGGTGAACTTAGTACTTTCCCGGTGGTAACGCCATAGTTTCCTGCCACCTCTTCAATAATATCCCTGTAATGAAAAGCCACAGATCCCACCAGATTCATTGAATATTTTTTATAATCGTACTTTAGTATGTTTCTGGTAATAAATTCAGAAAAACTGTTCCTTAAAAGTTTTATTATATAGGGATGAGATCTGTTTTCTGACAAAAAGAGGGAGAATGCTGCCAGATATCTGTTAGGGAAGGGTTGTCTGTAAACCTTTTCAATAATCGAATTGTAATCAAGGTTATACCTGTCATCAAAAAGCTTTTCCAGATCGACTGGAAGTTCTCTTTTAAGATAATCCGATACAAGTTTTCTTCCCAGAACTGCCCCGCTTCCCTCATCCCCGAGGATGAATCCGCATGCAGGCACATTGTCTGCTATCTTCTCTCCGTCATAAAAGCATGAATTTGCCCCTGTCCCGAGTATTGCCGCAATTCCCGGATTGTTTCCACAGAGGGCCCGTGCAGCAGCCAGCATATCGGTGTATGCACCTGCGGTTGCCCCGGGAAAAACCTTAAGCAAACAGTTTTTCAGAACTTCTGTCTTATCTCCGGTAACACCTGCTCCGTAGAAATGGATCTCACTTACATCATCCCCTGTTTTGCTTTTTACATTGTTCTCCAGTTCCAGAGATATCTGATCCGGGGTCTGGAAGAAAGGGTTTATGCCGGGAGTGGTTATCTCACGGATTGTGCCGTCTCTGTAAATGACTCTCCAATCTACCTTTGTGGATCCACTGTCTGCTATTAACCTCATAATCTTGACAAAAGAAATCTCATTGCAAAGTTAGATATTTTGAAAGGTTATACAACAAGCTGCCTGAATTTTCTCCAGTGAATATATCCGGCCACAGCTGCAACTGTATATACCGCATATAGAATTGATGTCGGATATAGGCCCTGATTAAGATATATGTAGAGAGATATCAGATTGACCGCAATCCACAACAACCAGTTTTCACGGTATCTTCTGGTAACCCAGAAAGTAGCTGTAATGCTAAGCACTGTAGCAAGTGCATCTGCCTTTGGCATCGGATCCTCTCCGGTTAAAATAAGTATCCTGGATATGATAAAATAGAAGATCGCAGAAAGAAGAAAAGAGAGAAGCAGAACAAAGAGGGAGAGTTTTCTCACACCCTGCTTACTGCTCTCTCCTCCCCCCTGCTTGTTTTCCATACCCCAGGTTATCCATCCGTATACACTCATAATCAGAAAATAGCATTGCAACAGAGTCGCACCGTAGAGTCCCTTTGAGCCAAAAATAATAATATAGGCGATGGCGGAAAGTGCTCCGACTATCCACATGGACCTCTTCTGGATTATCTCAAGGTATACATAGAGCAGGCCTGTAACAGCCCCTGAAATCTCGATCAAAATATCACTTTCTGTCATATATTCCTACTATTACCATAATTATCATTAAAAACTAAAACTTATCCTTAAAGTGTAATTTCTCTCTGCCTGAGGATACAACCCCTCTTCCACATAAAGAGGAGAGCCGTCATTAAAACCTGCTGTATAAACCCACGCATTGGAGAAATATCTCCTGTTTAAAAGATTGTCGATGTAAAACGATGCACCTATCCTGCCCTGGCCCTTAAGGCTGAATTCCCTTGAGAGGCTCATTCCGGCAACGAACCAGGATGGAATCGACCGGGAGATATCAGAAGTGTTGTCGTAGTATTGTCTGCTGACACATCTTCCGTTCACAGAGAGGTTGAGGTTGCCCCAAAGCACAGATGTCGCCCTTATCATGCCTGTCAATCCGGGAGAAAAGGCGATGTCTGTTTTATCAAAGAGTATACTCTCCTGTGACAAAGGATTCCACTCCTGAGGATTGTCATAGGTATCCCTCCACATGACAAAATCAACTATCTTATTGGTGCTTAAGGTAATATTCCCATCCAGAGTCAACTTTTCAAAGGGGCTCCAGGCAGTGGATATTTCAATACCTCTTCTGTAGGATCGTTTTACATTCTCCTTTATCACATATCCGGTTTCACTAAGTCTTCCTGTGGGTACCAGCTGGTCTTTGTACTCCATAAAGTAGATATTTGTTTCAAAAGTAAATTTATCCGATGAGTAACTGAAACCTGACTCAAAGTCATTCAGCCTCTCTGCTTTAAGTTCATCCCCTTTCCCGGCTTTAACGGACTCTTTAATATCGGAACGGCCCGGCTCCCTTTGTCCCACGGCAAATGAGGCAAAGAGTTTTGCCACGGGGGATATTATAAAGGTGACTCCGGCCTTTGGATTAAAAAAATTGTAATTCTGGCTGTAATTCATCAATGCAAAATCTTTGTCCTCTCCGCTCATTTCGTAGGCTATTCTTCTGTATTGCAGATCAGCATAAGCTATCAGTGATTCAGAAATTTTATATTCACTCCTTGCAAAAAGTGAGAGATCTTTTTTAGAACCTGTATTTATATACCATTGATAGTTATCGGGAACGGAAGAATCATACATAGACCAGATTACATTTCCGAAATGATCCCCGTCATAGTAAGAGAAGGAGATACCGCTCCTGAAATCAATCCTCCCTTTTGTAAACTGCAGGTTTGAATTGATCGCGTATAATCCGTTGTCCATATTCTGCCTGATGATAAAATCTGATTTCTTATATTGAGTCTCTCCGATCAGTTGGTTATCCAGCCCGTACGCAGAAAATTTCTTGTCGTATTTGTAATTTTCATAATAACCGTCACCTTTTGTAAAGTGAAGAGTTGTGCCCCACTTAATATAATTTCTGATCAATCTGGTATATACCAGTTGAAGATGATGCTGAGTATAGTTATCGGTTTCGTTATCATAAAAACGCTCGTTACCTGCCTGGTCATACCATAAACCGGCCGGATTATATCTCCTGTCTGTCTCCATCTGCTCTCTTGAAATACCCTCCCAGGTTATTCCCGAACGCTGTTTCCCCATTATGTAATTGAACCTTACAGAACTTTTTTCCCTTAATTTACCGGCAGTAAAAAAAAGTGAGGTAAGATCTGTTCCGGCTCTTTCTATATATCCATCCCCTCTGTTTTTTGAAAACCTGATGTCAAATGTATATCCTTTGTCAGTAATCCCCGAACCTGCTCCAAATGTGGACATATAACTGTTGTAACTCGCAATCCCCAAATCTGCGGTAGCGTATGGTTTTGAAGATGAGAGCAAAGTCCTCATATTTACACTTGCCCCAAATGCGCCGGGGCCGTTGACCGAGGTTCCCACTCCCCTCTGAATCTGAATATCCTGGAGAATTGAGGAGAATGAGGGAATGTTCACCCAAAAAAGCTCCTGTGACTCTGAATCGTTGAGAGCAACTCCGTTGAGGGTTACATTTATCCTCGAGCCCTCACTCCCTCTTATCCTCATAGAGCTGTATCCCAGTCCGTTACCTCCTTCTGTGGATACAACAACCGAGGGCATCAATCCCAACATCATCGGAACAGAATTTACAGGGGATGTCTTTCTTATCTCCTTCTGATCCAAGTCGGAGTAACTCACCGGAGTGTTCTTTCCTGCCCGGTATGCCTCAACCACAATGCTGTCCAGTTTTGAAGTGCGCTCTGCTGATTCCTGGGCACTGACTATTAAGGATAAAAACATTGAAAATAAAACCAAAATAGAAGACCCACCTCTAATAACAATCTTTTTCATTTTTAAAATATGTTTGTTGCAGGGGTGGAAAAGAGGAGATGGGCTTTCCCTTCGCTGGCATTACCCAGATCAGGTGAAAGGGGTATGATCTCAGCCTTTTCAGGCACCCCCAAGCATTTTATTAACTGTGCAAATATAAATAAAAAAAACGAATCTCCCTTTTTTATTAACTTTGCGGCAGGTGGGCTGCCCCATCGCTTCCCGGAAACGGGGGGAGGAAAGTCCGGACAGGGCAGAGCAAGATTCTGTGGAGACACAGCCGGGGGTAACCTCGGGTAAACCGTAACAGAAAATAACCGCCTTGAAAAAGGTAAGGGTGAAAAAGTGGGGTAAGAGCCCACAGTTGTGTCCGGTGACGGATACAGAGTACGGCCAATCTCCTGCAAGGCCATGTATACCAGCCGAAAGCTGCTCGCTCTATGCTGGGGGGTAGGCTGCATCAGATAAATGATGGGGACTCTTTTGAGTACAGAATCCGGCTTACAGGCCCACCTTTTTTTTAAAAAAACAGTATGGTTAATTAAAACAGTCTCGGATGATCCTCTTCGAACTGTCTGAGAATGGTTGATATAATAGCCTCTCTGAAAAATTTTGATTCGGAACTGATCTTGTATTTTTTACAATACAACTCAACAGCCTCAAGCTCTTTATCATTCAAGAGAATGGACTTGCGATGCCTGCGTTTAAGATTCTCCTTCTGTTTCAAGCTATCTGAGTAAATAGTTTCTGTATCCTTCTATAGGCTTGAGGGGATACTTTTTACGTGCAAAGTTCAACCACTCTGCAGCCAAAGCTTTCTCTCCGGACACTTCACATACCAGGGCCATATTATACGCAGCACAGGCAGCTACAAGAGCATCCTCAGAAGATGATTTTTCCATCCATATT
>JALNXR010000165.1 GCA_023230265.1 Bacteroidales bacterium
GGCCTCGACAAAACCTGCACCGAGGATTCCAGCGGGTAGCGCAAACATCCCGATTCCAAGGATAGCGATGATGCTTGCAAAGAACCTCCCCATGATTGTTATGGGGTAAATGTCTCCATATCCTACGGTGGTAAGCGTAGCGACAGCCCACCACATGGTCGCCGGAATGCTCGAAAAGACATCCGGCTGGGCCACGTTCTCACAGAAATAAAGCAGAGTGGAAGATACAACCAGAAGCAGGCACATCAGGACCGAGGTGAGAACCAATTCTTCCTTATTCGACCGGAACACACTCTTGATCAGATTAAGCGACGAGTAGTATCGACCGATCTTGGCGATGCGAAGAATCCGAAGCAGCCGCAGAACCCGGAGGGAGCGAAGGTCCACCCCGATCAAGGGAAGATAGAAGGGCAGGATCGCCAGAAGATCAATTATCGACACTACCCGAAAAGTTTGACGAACACGGCCGCGGATGGGACCTGAAAAACGGGAATCGACCGTGCATGCCCAGAGTCGCAAGATGTATTCCAGCGTAAATACGATCACCGATACGATCTCGAACAGGTTCAGGGCCCCGCCCCAACGCATCTGAATGGACGGGACTGAGCCAATAATTACCGCAATAACGTTCAGAAAGATCATTGTCAGGATGGTGATGTCAAAGGCACGGCTGGCTGTGTCACCTCGCTTCGCCACTTCGACTATCTCCCATGTGCGCTTGCGTATATTCATGCTGCTCCTTCTTCTGTCTGAAGCTGAGTCTCCCGCAAAAATAACTTCATATTATAAATAAACGCCAGGGCCGGATTAAGCTATTATATTGATATTTCTTCAAATGTACGCAATAAATACGTGTTTTCCGATCTTAACGTTCCAGTTGCAGTTGTTCATCTCCCACGAACCCTGACAAAAAAAATATCCGCATCGCCCGCTTCGCTTGAGCCGCTGAGAACGCAGCAGTAAAAAAAAGTTGACTTCTCCTCTGCATTCTCCGTGCCTCGAGTAAGCCCTGCGAAGGGCCGGCAACATCCAAATGCTTTTATACATACATTGTTCACTGAAGGGAAATTTGATCCGGGGAATTACAAAGCGCAGTTGTTTATACCCTCTCTGATCCAGTCAAGCCGGAAGTGAAATAATTCTCACGCAAACCAGGCGCAACATGTTTTTTGAAATATTTGCGGCTTTTTTTATTGTTCCCATGGTGCATTGGAACGAATAACAAAGCTTTGGTTACATTACAAGTGATTAGCCATGAAAAAATGCCATGATCCGCAATGAGATATGATTGAGATATCCAAAAAAATCAATTTATTCAGGTATTGGCAAGTGAACACAACAGGCATGGAATCCCATATTATCTGGAAAAAGTTGAAAAAAGGTATTCTCCCTTGCAAATTACCCATCTTGATTATACAACCCCTATATTAAAAAAATAACATCGGGTCAGTTGTACAATATTTTATCCATTTTCCCTGTTCATTTGATCTCGAAATATTTTCTACTCCACATCGGTACCCGATTTATCTGCAACTGGCTTTTCATGCAGGACAATGGATAAAACGCAATTCGTGAATAGTTATACGGTTTCTGTTTATCATTCCGGAATGAGTGATAAACAGTTAGAAACTGACACATTCATCCGGAAATTCGTCGGCACGCATTTCTGTTTTGTGTAGATAAACAGAAACTGTTTAATCACTTGTTAGCCACCTCGAAAAAATATGACTTGATCCTTCGAAATAAATGAAACATCGAATGGCGCCGAGAAAAGGGGACAGAACTAATATTACGAATGTTTTTTTTAAGAAATATTTGAAAGCGCAGTTCAGATGCACGGCATGTATGGTATATATCAAAATTTTAAATATAATATGAGGGGCTTAATGTGTTAAGAATGGTTTCAAACCCTGAACAAAAGCCAATCATTTCACCCTTTTTGAAGTGGGCTGGAGGTAAACGGTGGCTTGTCTCGCAGCACCCTGACCTCTTTCCCACAATGTATAAATCATACTTAGAGCCATTTGTAGGTAGTGGTGCTGTTTTTTTTCATATGCGCCCGACAAATGCAATACTTGGTGATTCAAATGAAGAGTTAATTAATACATATGCCACTATCAAAGAAGATTGGTGCAATCTCCACAAGTTACTCGAATCTCATCATCGCCTTCATTGTAAAGAATTTTATTATGAAATTAGAGCGAAGACTTTCGAGAACTCTGTTGAGAAGGCAGCTCGTTTCATTTACCTCAATCGCACATGTTGGAATGGTCTTTACCGAGTCAATTTAAAAGGATCATTTAATGTGCCGATTGGCACTAAAACAAAGGTGGTATTGGACAGCGATGATTTTTGTGCGATATCAAACATACTAAAAGATACGGATCTACACGCCTCAGACTACCAGACGATAGTTGATTCAGCACAAAAAGATGATTTTCTGTTTGTGGATCCCCCTTATACTGTAAAGCATAATTTCAATGGATTTATTAAATATAATGACAAACTTTTTAGTTGGGATGATCAAATACGTTTGAGGAATTGCATAGATAACGCAGTGTCCAGGGGCGTTAAAGTCTTACTTACAAACGCCGACCACGATTCAGTACGTGATCTGTATAAAGGTATAGGTGAAATGACCAGTAGGGAACGATTAAGTACTATTTCTGGTAATGTTAATGCAAGAGGTAGGTGTTCAGAGTTGATTGTAAAATGTTATAAGTCCTAGAGATAATCCCATTTATTTAATATAGGAAATTATGAATAATGAAATTATTTAAGAAAATTGATGACGCACTCAATGGATGGCTTATAGTTATTCTCCTTATATTTTTGGAAATAATTGTGGTCTATACTCTCTCAAACATACCATTTTTTTTGGCTACACTCGATGTTCCGATTGTTCCGACGAAAGATGTGGATTTCTTAGATAAATTTATTAATGTTCTTGAAAGTGAAATTAGCAAAGGACAACTTTTAACCTTTGTCTGCACTTTAATAGCTCCGGTTGTTTTTTGGAGCTTGTCAGAATATAGAAAAGCTTTAATGACAAAAGCCCTCAGCTTTTCTGCGTTGATTCTGTTAGGACTCACCGCCTATTTACACGGCAAGGGGGATAATTTTCAGACTTTTAACGGGCTTCATTTGTATCTGTCAGCCCTAACCATATGGGTGGTATCTATTTTTTGTAACCGGATCCCCCCAGACAGGAAGGCCTATGCTAATATTACTGATAATCAAGAAAATGACTTTCTTAAATTAACAAGGGGTTAGGTGATAGCCATGAATAACAGCTCAAAACATAATAGTACCCTTGAAATTCCTGTGATTAGAGTTAATCAACCGATTGGTGAGTTTTTCATAGCTTCTATAGATGCAAAAGAACTAGCTGATATATCATTTGCGGATGTTAGGGAAATGAGAAGAGAAGTTGAGAGATATTTAGGCATTCAACGCCCCCTTAAAGAAAGTCGTGTTAAAGAAATCAGAAGCTATATTTTAGAAACCAACGATGCCACTTTTCCAACTTCTATAATTATAGCGATTGATGAAAAATGCGCTGAGTATGATGAAAAAAAAGGCATTCTTTGTTTGCACCCATACTCATCGTATGATGAAGAAGATGATGAAACAGATATTCCTTACAGCAAAATTGCAAAAATTTTAGACGGCCAGCACAGAATAGCCGGTTTTTTTAATGTGTCTGGTGAAAATCGTACCTTTAGTTATGACAAAGAGTTTAAAATAAATGTTTCGATATTTGTAGGTATTGCCTTACCTGAACAGGCTAAAATATTTGCCACAGTTAATTTAGCACAAACAAAAGTAAACAAAAGTCTGGTGTACGATCTTGAGGATCTCGCTAGAAAAAGGAATCCATATAAAACATGCCACCATATAGCTGTAGCGTTAGATGCAAATAAAGACAGTCCTTTTTTTGAAAGAATCAAGCGACTAGGTGTGGCGACACCTGGGCGAGATTATGAACCTATAACACAAGCTACTTTTGTTGAGGCTTTGGTTAAATTTATTTCGGATAACCCTTCTAGAGACAGAAATAACATTCTTGATGGAAAAAGACTAAAAGATGTTGATATAAATAAATATCCTTTTAATAGTCTCTTCAAAGATGGCAAAGATGGGGATCTGAAGATATATAAAATACTTTATAATTACTTTAAAGCTGTTAGTAACAAGTGGCCTAGTGCATGGGACGCAAAACAGAGAAAAGGTAACCTGCTGCCTAAATCAAATGCATTTAAAGCATTGATGAAGTTTCTTAAGGTAGATGTGTATCCAGAATTGGTTGGAGATAATTTTGGAGATGTCCCCACTATTGACGATTTTTTAGGTAAATTCAAAGATGTTCATTTAACTGATGAAGATTTCACAACGAAAAATTTTGTGCCCGGAAGTGGTGGCCAATCAGTTTTTTATAAAGTTCTTAACGGCCAAATTGACGTAGCTGAATTGTTTGCGGATTAAGAGCGGGGCGTGGTCAGTGGGGTCCGGCTTTACTTATTGACATTCTAAAAGTAATGTAAAGCAGGGACATTCTATATCCCTTATGTCAAGATTTTTTCATTTTCTTTATAAACAGATAGTTACATGCCATTTCAAATTTAGCGCGTACCTCACCGGCTGCAAATAGCAGAAGTATTTAGGCAGTTTCTCTTTTCGGCGAACACCGTTGCTGATCGTTACGTTTATCCGGTATCTCATGCAGGTGCATGACCACCCATCATTCCTTATCCAGCATTAAAGGCATAATTGATATCAAACCTTGATTTGTGATCATGTTGTTTACCAAGTTAATTCAAAATGATAACCCAACCATCTTCTTTGAAATTATTGGATTGCTCCCATGAAATTATGCGTTTTTTCTGTTTTTAATCTCTGCTTTTCTATATTTTTCACAGCTTGTTATACCTGCTATATATGCCAGGTTAACCTCTATCCCTGACCTCCCGTAATATCCATTTCATATCACAGCTTTTAAATTCTCCATGCGTATTCCGATGATTATTCGTTTTTTTCTTGCCCATCCTCTGTGCTCTGTGGCAATTTTTCCCTTTTCGAACAGATAACCAATTCCCCGACAAACCAAGAAAAGTTTCTTTATTCACCGTTTACTCCATGCTGCCGACTG
>JALNXR010000166.1 GCA_023230265.1 Bacteroidales bacterium
GTAAATTTTCTGAAATGCTCTACCTGCCATTGCTAATCTCATTATTAAGTTGTTCGAGATATCTGTTGAAATCCTCTCCCTCAAATTCGGAGTAGTTCATCTGGCGCAGAATATTTATAAGCTTCTTATAAAAATCGCTGCACTCCTCAAAATTTTCAAATTCAAAATCTTTGTCGCAAATATCCAGTACGAGGGAGAACATAAACTCCTGCCTCTTCATAGGTGTTGTTGCATCTATCTTGTCAAAGGCATCCTGCTGAAGTATGGTAAAGTCGATAAGCTCTGATTTCCAGAATTTTTTATGATATTCCACAGGCACTCCGTCATCTCCCAGAATGTTTATCTGCTCATATGCCTCTTTTCCTCTGAGAACAAGGTTCTTGCCGTGCATAACCTTCTCAGCCCAGTCGTGGTTTACCCGGTTACTCAGATCTTCAATTATCTCAGGGTATTCCAGGTATTTTGAATAGGAATCAATGGGATCAACTGCCGGATATCTCTTCCTGTCTGCCCTGTTCTGGGAGAGAGCATAGAAACATCTGGCCGCCTTTTTTGTGGATTCGGTTACCGGTTCTTTGAGATTTCCTCCGGCAGGTGACACAGTCCCTATAAAAGTTACAGATCCTGTGCTGCCGTTATTGAGATTTACAATACCCGCTCTTGAGTAGAAATTTGATATGATTGCAGGCAAATCCATCGGAAACGCATCAGCTCCTGGAAGTTCCTCCATACGGTTTGACATCTCCCGCAGAGCCTGTGCCCATCTGGATGTAGAGTCTGCCAGAAGCAGTACCTTCATGCCCATAGACCTGTAATATTCTCCGATTGTCATTGCTGTGTATACCGATGCCTCACGTGCAGCCACAGGCATATTTGAAGTGTTGCAGATAATTGTGGTCCTCTCCATAAGTTTCCTTCCGCTCCTGGCATCAATGAGTTTGGGAAACTCTGTAAATATCTCCACTACCTCATTTGCCCTCTCTCCGCAGGCTGCAAATATAATCACGTCAGCTTCCGCCTGTTTTGAAATTGCATGCTGCAGCACGGTTTTTCCGCAGCCAAACGGCCCCGGGATGAATCCCGTTCCTCCCTCAGCAATAGGGTTAAAGGTGTCGATGCACCTTACCCCTGTCTCCATAAACCTGTAAGGCCTCGGTTTATCCCTGTAGGCGCTCACGGCAATTTTGACGGGCCATCGCTGAACCATGGTGATGTTGATGTCGGTTCCGGTTTTGTCTGTAATTGTGGCAATAGTGTCGTTTATTCTGTATTCTCCTTCCGGCGAGACAGATTTGACACTGTACCTTTCACTCAATACAAAGGGTACCATTATTTTATGAGGAAGCCAGCCTTCATTCACCTCTCCAAGCCAATCAGCTGCAGTCACCTCATCTCCGGCTTTTGCCAGAGGCGTAAACTTCCATAATCTCTCTGAATCCAAAGGCGCAGTGTACTCACCTCTTCTCAGGAAAACACCCTCCATAGTCTCAAGGTTATTCTGAAGTCCGTCGTAACTGCTTGAGAGTAATCCCGGACCTAACTGAACTTCAAGCATATGACCTTCAAACTCGGCAGTGTCACCCGGCTTAAGACCCCGGGTGCTTTCATAAACCTGAACGAAAGCCTCCTTTCCTGAAACTTTGATCACCTCGGCCATCAGTTTTGTGCCGGAGAGATCTATATAACAGATCTCATTCTGGGAAACAGGGCCGTCCGCCTCAATGGTAACAAGGTTGGCAATGATACCTGTAACTTTTCCTTTGGTTTTCATAAATTATTGATCTTCTTTATTCAATTTTCCACTTCCTTTAATATCTGCAACCAGTTGCCTGAACATTTTCTCGCCGGCAGTCCTGTCTAGTTTTGCCCATCTCTCAACCAGTGCGGACTTGAGGATAAATGACAGTATGACCTCTATGTCAAAATAGTTATATGTGCAGATAATATCCGCTCTCTCCCACCTGAGCAGATCTATTGCCTGCTCTCTCTCTATAATGTTTCTGTTCTCGAGGATCTGCAATAGTTTAGGCCCGAATTCATATTCAGAAGCAAATGCAGATAAAGAGGAGACACTTTTACCGATTTTTTCACCCTGCTCACCCAATCCGAATATAAATTGAGATGAATCCTGTTTTGTCTTCAAAGCAGTATCAGCAGTAAGGATATTTCTTAATATCAAATCAAAAGAGAAATACTCCCTTAAAAAACGACTTTTACTTTTTTTAACACTCCTATAGAAATGAGATGTTAGATTCTCGGCGTTAAGGCCAAACAATAACCACTCAACCAACCTTTTATCTTTATTTCCCAAATGTGGAAGTATCTGTCCGGTAAAAGACTCCAGGCTGAAATTTCTGCTCTGGTAATCCAGGTCCAAAACAGGAAGTCCGGCGATGATGTAGTAGTAATTGTTCATCATCACTCAGAAAAGATAATCTCCCTTGTTTTTGGCCTTAGATATCCGCTCAGAAACTCCTGAAAATCCTTGTCTGTAAAGCTTATATAATAATTTTCTCCTTTAGGACCGATTTTAAAACCATTGCTTAATTTTTTATCAAAGGAAAGAGTTATCCCTGATCTCAATTCTTTGCCAATTTCACTCACGATAAAATTATCCAGACTGTTTTTAAGCTTCTCCGGCAGAACAATGTTGAGATCTTTTGCAACGCCGTTTTCCGGGTTAAAAGATTCAATTATGCATTTAACGGCAGATTTAATCAATCCGGGGTCTTCCAGAGATTCTTTGACAGGAGTTGATAAAGCCTTTAAAACAAGAATGTTTTCAATCTCTTTTTTGAGAGCTGTCATACTCTGTCTGGAGGCCATTTTCACCTCATTCATAACCCTCTCACGAACCTCCTCAACCTCTTTAGCTGCGTTATCCAAAATTGCCCGTGATTCCTCCCTCGCTTTTGAAATTATTCCGGAAGCCTCTTTTTCTGCCCTTGCAACAATCTCCTCAGCCTCCCTTTTACCTTTTGACAAACCTTCATTATAGAGCTTATCTGTGAGTTCCTGCAATTTGTTTTGCATATTATTTTATGTTTGTTATTCGACAAATGTAATTAACAAAGATAATAAAAAAATAAAAAAGCACCCCGTTTGGGATGCTTTAATTTATTATTAAAAATGAGGTTGTGCGGTATTATGCAAGAAATGCAAGAAGTATACCGGCCGCCACGGCACTGCCTATAACGCCGGCAACATTCGGCCCCATTGCATGCATAAGCAGATAATTGGTTTTGTCATACTGCAAACCGATATTATTTGATACTCTTGCTGAATCGGGTACAGCAGATACGCCTGAATTTCCAATAAGTGGATTAATTTTATTGCCTTCTTTCAGGAATAGGTTGAAAAACTTGACAAACAACACCCCTGCAGTAGTTGCAATAACAAAAGAGAAAGCTCCTAGCAGGAATATAAATACAGAAGTTATCTGGAGAAATTTATCTGCCTGTGTGGAAGCACCTACCGTAAGCCCGATCAATATAGTGACAACATCGATCAACGGCCCTCTTGCTGTCTCTGCAAGCCTTCTGGTTACGCCGCTCTCTTTGAGAAGATTTCCAAAGAATAACATACCCAGAAGTGGAATGCCGGAGGGAACAATCAATGCTGTCAGAAGGAATCCGATAATCGGGAAAAGTATCTTTTCAGTCTGCGAAACGGCTCTGGGAGGTTTCATGCGGATCAGTCTCTCTTTGTGATTAGTAAAGAGCTTCATTATCGGGGGCTGGATTACCGGGACCAGAGCCATATAAGAGTATGCAGATACAGCTATTGCACCCATAAGGTTTGGAGCAAGTCTGGAGGAGAGGAAGATTGCAGTCGGGCCGTCAGCGCCACCGATTATCCCTATTGCACCTGCATCTGTTGCTGAGAATCCCATCAAAAGGGCGATTGCGTACGCACCGAAAATACCAAATTGGGCGGCTGCACCAATCAGAAGTAGTTTAGGATTTGAAATCAGAGCAGAAAAATCGGTCATTGCTCCAATTCCAAGGAATATCAGTGGGGGATACCACCCTTTTATCACTCCCTGGTATAAGATATTTAACACGGAGCCTTCTTCATAGACTCCGATACTCAATCCTGGGAAAAAGGGGATGTTACCAACAATTATTCCAAATCCGATAGGGACCAGAAGCATCGGCTCCCAATCTTTTTTTATTGCACGGTAAATGAATATCAATCCTATGATTATCATCAGAATATATCCGAAATTACCATCAAAATTTGCAAAACCGGTATATTCCCAGAACTGGCTCAGATTCCTGCCTAATATTTCAAAAAGATTTCCTTCCATACTAACCGATAATTATCAGGGAAGCACCTTCCAGTACAGAATCTCCTTTACCTACTTTGATAGCAATCACTTTGCCGTCAGCTGAGGATTCTATCACATTCTCCATCTTCATAGCTTCCAGAACCATTAACTTCTGACCTTTTTTTATGCTGTCACCCTCTTTTACAGATACTTCCAGAATAACACCGGGAAGTGGTGACTTAATCTCTGTCTGTCCTGATACCACCGGAGGGGTAACTGTTGCTGTGGGTTTAGAGACAGTGGTCTGGATTGAAGAGCTCACCGGTCTTGTTATAACGGGACTCTTTTTTACAGCTCTGTCAATCTCGACTTTAAATGGTGTTCCGTTCACCTCAACTTCGGCAAAAGTGTCCTCTACCTCAGTAATATTTACAGTGTAGTCATTGCCGTTGATTTTTAATTTATACTCTTTCATTGTATGATACTGTTATCGTTTTTTGGAAGGTGTTTCTCTAAGTGTATATATCTTTGAACTCCACGGAGAGTAGTTCCTTGTAACTTTAGTTATTGTTAGTATTGTGTTCTCAATGTCGTGAGCTTCATTTTCTGTTTGGTATAGGTGAAGAGCGGTAGCAATTGCAGCGTAAACTTCTGCAGATGTATCCTCAACACTTACCACTCTCTTCTTGCCTTTAAGAGCCGAAACGAGATCTGATCTTTTCTGGCTGCTTTTGATGTTATACTTACCGATCTGTTTGAATATGATATAAAGCAAAATAAGAGAAACAAACACCACAGACATTGCAGTTATTGCCATTACTGCTCCGTACG
>JALNXR010000167.1 GCA_023230265.1 Bacteroidales bacterium
CGAAACCAGACGATTGAAGAATGCTGGCCGCTATTACTTTGCCTCGCGCCGAATGTTCGGCGGTGTTTTTATCCCTTCAATTGAGGGTACCGAACTCAGAGAAAAAGCCGGTCGTGAAGGATTTATTGTTAATGGAGCAAGAAGAGGGCTTCGCATGTGGCTTGAGGATCTCTTTATTGACCTCGCGGACAGCTTCTACGGATCGAATGCCGAAAGACCCGATAAAAAAGAAGCCAAACTGCGGAAACAACAGATGGACAACGCCCGTAAACGTCTGACAGCGGAAAAGCAGCTGTTCTTAAAAAGCGTCGGGAACGCCGAAAAGCAGCGTGCGGTTATGGTCGGGAGAGCTCAAGAAACA
The DNA here is from genome assembly GCA_023230265.1 of Bacteroidales bacterium. Taxonomy (GTDB): domain Bacteria; phylum Bacteroidota; class Bacteroidia; order Bacteroidales; family UBA932; genus Bact-08. The sequence goes on from JALNXR010000167.1 coordinate 362, forward strand.
ATCCAGGAGGTGAAAGCCTACAGTAACTCCGAATACAATGCTTCTCCCGGCACCCATCTCAAAGCAATGCGGAGTAAACTTGATCAACTCAGAACGATTGCTCAGGAGTTTTACGATACTCCGGATGTGCCGCCAGTTGGTGTCGTTTTGGAAGGTGATGAAATAGACAGTGTGGAAAATTATCGCTCCCAACGGGCGAAAATAATTTACGACCTTAACAAGAATATCCAGCGGCTTTCTCAGGATTTGGAAAGGGTCAGTGCGAGACATCTGGATTATCAGGAGCGGGTGGATCTGATTAATGAGCGCATCGAAAAAGTTAAAAAAGATTTACATAAAGAGGTGCAGTGCCTGATCGAGCCAGTTATTAGAAAGCACGCTGATATTGAGCAGAAGCTGCGTCGTATCTGTGAAAAAGAGACTAATGAAGTTATGCAGGTTTATAAGGAAGCGTTGAAAGACATCTCTGCTGAGGCGGTGGCTGCCGACATCTCTCAGGATAAGACACGGGCATTAGAAGCGGGCATACAGAAGACCCGCGAGTTTTTCGAGGATATTGTTAAACCACGCCTAACCAACCTGAGCAATGAAATCGACAGTCTTTTGGAGGACGCATCTTCCGCCGTGTTGGCTCAGAGTCTGGCAGATGAAGTGACGAGACTCAAAGACCGTGAATCCTACTTAGTGGAACTTGCCCAGCTTGGGCTGGTTACTGAAACCGCCACCCATGAGCATGAACATCATGTCGGCAAGATTCGTGAATTCATCCGGGAGCTTAAAGATCAGGTCGACGAAAAAAGCCTGGATGCTGTTGAAAAACTTGCGTCATCCTTTGAAATTGTGGATGCCCGGATGCGTATGTTCGATCCATTGATTCGAAGGAGCGGGGTTCTGAGCAAAACACTTGGTGGAAAAACCATTGTGGTGTTTCTTCGTGATCATTTTCGCGAATATTTTGACGATGGAACCATTGAAATTACAGAAGCGTTTGTAAATTACGAGACATCTTCTGTAAAAATCCCCGTTTTTCTCGGTGCTGTGTATAATTTAGTTCATAATGCCGTTTATTGGTGCAGGCAGGGAACGACTGACACCCCGAAGATACGGCTATCTTCCAGTTCGAAGTCGCTGGTTGTTTCGGATTCTGGTCCCGGAGTATCACCCAGAGATTTCCAACGCATTTTTGACCCCGCGTTCTCTCGGAAACCTTATGGCCGGGGCCTTGGCCTATTCATAGCTCTTGAAGCGCTTAAGGGAATTGGCTACGATTTGTTTCTAGCTTCAGAGACACAACCTGGAGCACTACCCGGGGCTAATTTCATTATTTGTAAGAAGGAAACTGACAATGACGAGTGAGAACATGACAACAACAATTCGTCGTAAAATCATGAAGGATTTTCTGCGCACGCTTGTGTGGATCGATGATGAAATTCGTCCTGATAAAGTTGATTCCTTAGGTCAGCCTTTTAGAGCGTTCTTTTATCCTACAGCACAGAAGTTTCAGAAAGAAGGATTACTGGTGCATCTTCACCCCTACGATGCAGGAAACTCTGGGGAAGAGGGCGATACTTTCGCAACTGATAGTTCAGCGTCGTTTGATTCCGCCGCTTTACTTGCAAATAAAGCGGACATCATAATTCTTGACTGGCATTTAGGTCTGAATAATCCGAAAAACTCGATCCGCTTGTTGCAGAAGTTGAAGGAAGAACCTGCGGTTCGATGTATTGTTGTGCTCTCTAAATTCGCTTCTAAATTTGAGGAAGAAATGCGAGAAGGCAAAATGATCGAGGGTCGCAGCGACGCTTCCGGTGAAAGCCATCTTTTCCGAAGCGTCGGCGATGCGTGGGTAAATGATAATGGAACGCACATCATTGTTATGGAAAAACACAGGCTTGATGAGGATACGGATAAATTTGGAGATTCAGTCCTGGACAACATTTATAAACTGATGGCCCAAGCGCATCCGGACTATCTCCATTGGGCGGCCGTTGAAATTGCGGCAAAACTGCGTCATTTTATTCCGGAATGGATACAAACCATACCCAGCGGCGCCGACGCAGCAGTCCTATCGGAACTAATCTCACCTGAAACCGAAGCACGCACCTTTATCCCCGAGCACCTATTGGAGGATCTGAGCCATATTGCGAAATTGCATATGTTGGATTCTCTTGCGAAGGAAAATTGTCAACCCAAAGACTGGCAGAACAGGCCAAATTTACTTGCTGATATTGAAGCTACTAATGAGTTAGAAAGTAATGCTCACAAAAGATTTGTACAATTGCATTCCGATATATTGAAGATCAGTGAGGAAGATATTAGGAAAATACGAGAATCCACCAACTGCAAAAACTGTTCGGAATTCATTCAGTCACAGATGCAATTTGCGCAGTTTTGTGAAACAATGGCTAAAAATGTCAAGATAGAACCAACATTTGGGTCAGTTTATGAAAAATTAGAACAACAATCTCAAGAAACGTGCTTGCGAATATATGTTTGTGTCTCACAGGAGTGTGATTGTGTGCGAGCAAATAAACTGATGTTTTTAGAAGGTAAAGAAAGTAGCCCTGGGGCTGCAGGCTTTGGAATTACGAAGTTGTTTTTTCAGGGTAAAGAATACAGGTTCGCTGCAAGAGCTGAAAGTCTTATGACATTTAAAATTAAAAGGAATCGTTCAATAGCGGAGCTTAAAAAAGTTGGCCAACTCAGGCATGCTACTGCCCGCCGCATTTTGTCCCGGTTCTGGAATCATATGAGCCGCTCTGCCGTAAACCTTCCGACGTTCGCAAGACTAGAACGTGATGAAAAATAATTTACAAGGGGATCGACATGAAAACTGCGATTGATCTATTTTCCGGTTGTGGTGGTCTCACGCAAGGGCTTAAAACTGCTGGTTTTCGAGTTCTGCTTGGTTGCGAGATCAGACCAGAGGCGCGTGAAGCTTACGCGATGAATCATTCAGAAGTGAAGCTTTATCCTGATATTCGTGAGTTGTCCGGAAAAACAATTATGGAGGAGTTTTACCTTAACCCGGGAGATGTGGACCTTCTTGCCGCATGCCCGCCATGTCAGGGCTTTTCTTCGATCAGAACACGAAACCGGGATGTCGCTCCGGATCCGAGAAATGAATTGATCTTTGATGTGGCTCGTCTCGTCAAAGAGATTCTTCCTAAAACCATTCTTATTGAGAATGTCCCCCGTCTTTTGAAGGATGAAAGAATTAACAAATTCAAGGAGATGCTGAGCGACCGTTACGAGTTTTCCGAAGGTGTTCTTGATGCGCAAAACTTTTCGGTTCCGCAAAGAAGGAAGAGAATGATTCTAATTGGCGCGAGGGTTGGAACGGTAAGTCTTCCTGAGTTCTCGCCGCGTAAGTTGACGGTATATGACGTGATTGGCGGCCTGCCAGACCCTGAGTCAAAACACAAACGGCCCCTGCACAGAATTCGACAGAGATTTACGGATAAAGTGCTAGAACGAATTAAGGTGGTTAAATGCAGCCGTGCCGATCTTCCCGATCATTTAATGTTGGCGTGCCATAAGCGCTATCCCCGTGGATTTCTTGACGTTTACGGGCGCATGCAATGGAACGATGTGTCGCCTACAATTACGCGGTCAAGCCACAATCCATCCAAAGGCCGATTTATTCATCCTTCTGATGACCGCGGTCTGACAATCTATGAAATTATGCTCCTGCAGGGGTTCCCGCGCAGGTATAAACTCCCCGTAAATATAGGCATTGGCAAGCTGGCATCTCTTTTAGGCGAGGCTTTTCCGCCGCCTATGGCATGTTCGCAAGCTTTACAGATTTACTCCCATCTTGAATCCTTGGAGATGAAATAGAAGTGTTTTTATCCATAACCTAACGAACCCTAAAATATCATGACACAAACAGCCCAACAACAACTCGGCAGAACACTTTGGAATATCGCTGATCAACTTCGCGGCGCAATGAGCGCGGATGACTTCCGCGACTACATGCTCTCTTTTCTCTTCCTACGCTATCTCTCTGATAACTATATTACAGCTGTAAAGAAGGAGCTTGGGCGCGACTACCCCGAGCCCTCCTCTGACGTTATGGCAAAGCTAGGTGTAACCACGCCACTGCAAATTTGGTATGACGAGAACCCCGACGATATTGCAGATTTTGAGCAGCAGATGCGTCTCAAGGTTCATTACGTTATCGAGCCGCCATATCTCTGGGATAATATCGCCGAGATGGCCCGCATTCAGGATGAAAATCTCCTCAACACTCTGGAGGCAGGCTTCAAATATATCGAAAATAAATCTTTTGAGAGTACGTTCAACGGGCTTTTCTCTGAGATCAATCTCGGCTCCGAAAAACTCGGCAAAAACTATACGGCCCGCAATGCAAAGCTGACTAAGATTATTGCGGAGATTGCCCGGGGGCTGGATGAGTTTTCTACTGACTCCGATACTCTCGGCGATGCGTACGAATATCTGATTGGCCAGTTCGCCTCCGGCTCCGGCAAAAAAGCGGGCGAGTTCTATACACCACAGCAAATTTCCAACATCCTCTCCGCGATTGTTACTCTCGACAGCCAGGAGCCGAAGAGCGGTAAGCGGGAGAAGCTCGACAAGGTGCTCGATTTTGCCTGCGGTTCCGGCTCGTTGCTCCTCAACATCCGTAAGCGTCTGACCGAGTCAGGGGGTGTTATCGGTAAGATATACGGTCAGGAAAAGAATATCACCACTTACAACCTGGCTCGGA
>JALNXR010000168.1 GCA_023230265.1 Bacteroidales bacterium
ATTCCTGAAGGGCTTGTTCGTATCCCGACCATTGGGATATATTGTTATAGTACATTTTGCGGTCTATCAACTCTTTTGCGACATCCATTCTCTCTGCTGAGTTCATCATATAGATAGAGCGGTCGGAATAACGCGGGCGGGTTGAATATCCAAATGTTCCTGAATATATAATAGATGGCCTGCCTATTTTACCTTTTTTCGTAGAAATTACTATCACACCGTTACCTGCTTTTGCCCCGTAGAGCGCTGTAGCGGAAGCGTCTTTCAATACATCAATTTGTTCAATATCGTCAGGATTAAGTCCGGAAATGGCATTTCCAAGCAGATTCACAAAGTCCGGATCGTTAATCTGTTGCGGGTCCACATTCACAGGATCGGAAAGTACTATACCGTCTAACACCCATAGTGGTTCACGGTTACCAAGAATTGTCGAAGTACCTCTTATGCGCAGTTTTGGAGAAGCTCCAACCTGACCTGAGTTCTTCATAAAAATCATTCCGGGGATGCGTCCCTCAAGCATTTGGTCAAGGGTAGTGATACCGGGTGTCTTGATGTCGTCCATTTTTATCGATGTAACTGCAGAAGTAAGTTGGCTACGGTCTATGATCTGATAACCGGTAACAACAGCTTCATCCATTATCCGGAGATCTTCCTTCATTATCACATTTATTGTCTCACGTTGGTTACAAGGTACCAACTGAGGTTCCATACCGATAAAACTGAATTTAAGGATACTCTCTCCGGTAGCTGTAAGCGAATATTTGCCTTGTAAATCAGTAGTGGTTCCTATCGCTGTTCCTATCACAGTTATATTAACCCCCGGCAATGGTTCATTCCCGGAATCTGTAACCTGTCCCGATATATTAAACTTTTTACTATCGGCATTTTTACGTCTGATTACAACTACACCATCCTGCCAGACAAAGTCAAGTCCAAGAGGTCTAAGAATGACGCGCAGGAAATTGTCAACCGTTTCATTTTCTGCGGTTGCAGAAATTAAGTCAGTACTCTTTAGCAGTGCCTTGTTATAAACGAATTTGACACCGGTTTTTTTCTGTATGGACTCAAGTACAGTCTTAATATTCACATCTTTAAATGTTCCTGAATATCTCTGGTTTTGAGCCATCGAAGGTAGGGCAAAGCAGCAAATAAGGCTCAATGTCACGACATAACATTTAATTCTGGTATGACGCAACAAAGATCTTAGATGAGGGAAGTGAAATTTTTTCATCTTGTTTTATTATTAGATAAAGTAAATGGAGAAAAGAAATAGATAATTCAATGATTTTAGGCGCGCGCACTCCTTCAATCACTTTATTATGACTATATTTTCGTTGATTTCATAGTTAAATTCCTGGGTAAGGTTCAATAGTTGCATAAACTCATCAATGGTTTGGTATCGTGAACATTGTACTACAAATCTAAGTTGCTTATATTGTTCACAACTATTATAAACAACTTTCACATCATATATCCGCTCAATACTTCGCATAATGTACTCCAGACTGTTATCGAAATAAATTAATCCCTCCTTCCACGCAGTAAAACGATATGTGTCGACATCTGAGACTTCTATACCTTCATCCGTTTGGCAAGCCTGCTGACCAGGTTGCAGAGTTACCTCTTCACGGGAGTCTTTGAATTTCACAATTCCTGTGACAAGTGTAACCTGAGTGGGCTCATCTTCATAATTTTTAACATCAAAAGAGGTCCCGAGAACGGTGACAGTACCTTCAGAACAGTTTACACGAAACGGACGACCATCTTTTACCACTTCAAAAAAGGCCTGCCCTTTGAGTTGTACATCTCTGTATTCTGTAAACCGATTCGGGAACTTCAAAGATGTTTCAGAATTCATCCACACTTTTGTCCCGTCAGGCAGGGTGATACTGTATTGCCTGCCGCGCGGAATAATAATCTCATTCATTTGCACAGCAGTAACCTCGCTGCTACCATCTATATTAATTGTGTTGTTTTTAATGGTGGCATGTATACCTCCAACAGAGAGGGAATTACATGTATCCGCAATCTCAATAATTTCACCATTGGCTAGTTTTATACGTGGGAGAGAATCTGAAAGAATCGGTACTCCTATTTGCTGAACAGTATGAGTTGGAATATCCTGATTATTAAAGAAAGGAATAACAACAACCATCAGAATGACAGCAGCCGCAGCTACATACAAAATCCGATGAAATACTTTGCGTTGATTTCTTTTGTTAGTATGCATCTGAAATTTACGATAGGCTTTCCCCTTATCATACATGTTATATTGTTTCAAACGGGCAGATGCATCTCCCGTCTGATAGAATTTTCTCACCTCCTCAAGTTCTTTTACGGGCTGCTCTTCATCATTGACTATGGATTGAAGAGTGTTTTGAAATCGTTTTTTCTCTGTCATTCTTTACGAGTTATGACATTAATATGAAAAATACCTTAAAAAGTATTATCGTGAAAGAGAAAAAATGAAAATTTTTAAAGGAGAAAGAGTACCGGAGTGTTTTTAGTATTCCTTTTTAGGGTACTCATTGCTTTTGCTTTCTGTACCTTAACTGTATTTGGACTTATCTGGAGCAATTCGGCTATTTCTTTCCCGGATTTACCGTCAATGCTCATCATAATTATTTTGCGTCTTTGTGCCGGCAACTTCTGAATCTCCTCATAAAGACGCCGGATTAATTCTTCTTTAACCGTAGTTGCAAAATCGGTTTCGCTCCAATCCTCCATATTACTGGTGATTTCAACAGTTATTCGATTGGATCGCAAATGACAGATGGAATTATTATATACTGCTTTATAAAGGTAGTATGTCAGATGGTGTTTATTATCGAACAGATTAGATGATGTCCATATTTTTATTAGTGTCTCCTGAACGATATCTTCAGCTAAACTGTGGTTACGAAGGAACTTCTCGGCATAAGCGCACAAAGGAGCATAATAAAAGCTGAAAAGGTTTTCCCACGACTTTTCTTCCCTTCTGTTTATACCTGAGATATATTCTTCCATTGTAAAACTAAATGACAGGAACACCATTTTCTGATTCTTGCAAAGGTGTAAATTTATGCCGAGATTTACAAAAACGAATGTACCAACCTATATATCAATAATATAATTGATATTATTCTTTAGAGAGTTTTCCTGTTTTTCAGTATAAAAAACACCAGAACAGAGATCGCAACGACTATTCCGGTTACATATCCTGCAACAGGATGCAGACTTAGTCCTCCAACCTTGTATGGAGCAGATATAAAATAGGAAGTACATATCATAGTCAGGAAAGTAGCCGGCAGAGAAAGCATCCAGTGAGGTTTGTTTACCGTTACAAGATAGGTTGCACCCGTCCATAAAATAATTGTGCCAAGCACCTGGTTGGCAATACCTACGTACTTCCAGATCGTAGAAAAATCCAGATTGCATAACACCAGGGCCAAGATGAACATAGGAACAGATATAATCAGTCTGTTTTTTATCGGTTTCTGCTCAAACTTGAGAGCATCAGCTACCAGGAGTCTCAGTCCTCTGAAAGCGGTATCACCGGTAGTTACCGGGCAGACCACAACACCAAGTATAGCTATTACGGCCCCCGCACGGCCAAGCCACGAGTTACAGATCTCATTTACCATTATAGCAGGCGTTTTTCCGGCATCAGCAGCCATATTGAGTCCTTCTGCCCCACCAAAATAAGCTATCGCCGCTGTCGCCCAGACCATAGCAACAATACCTTCGCAGATCATCGCTCCGTAAAAAGAGGGACGGCCATATTTCTCATCAGCCATACATCTGGCCATCATCGGACTCTGGGTAGCATGGAAGCCTGAGATTGCCCCGCAGGAGATCACCACGAACATCATTGGGAAAAGCATGTTGGAACCAGGATTTGAGTGCATATTTCTCAGAGATCCGGATGTAATTTCGGGTATGGATAGCTCTCCTGAAAATCCTTTTACAATCATTACCCCGCTCACCGCAACCGCCATGAAGATAAGAGCTGCTCCCATGAAAGGATATATCTTACCTATTATCTTATCAATAGGCAGTAAGGTGGCCAGTAAATAATATCCAAAAATTATATACAACCAGATGGCTAAATCCATACTTGTCAACCTTGCCATCAGGTCGGCAGGACCTGTAACGAATGCAACTCCGACAGCCATCAGCAGAAACCCGGTAAAAACTGACAATACCTTTTTTACCCCTCCACCCATGTACCTTGCGACAATGTCCGGAAGACTCTTGCCATCATTCCGGATTGAAAGCATACCGGAAAAATAGTCATGAACAGCTCCCATAAAGATACAGCCAAAGACGATCCACAGATAAGCCGCCGGGCCATATGCTGCTCCGAGTATTGCGCCAAAAATAGGACCAAGTCCTGCAATATTCAGGAACTGGATCACAAAGATTCTCCAGGGCTTAATCTCCTGATAATCTACACCGTCAGCCAGTCTTTTTACAGGTGTGGGAATCGCAGAGGAGGCTCCGAAAAATTTCTCAACAAATTTGCCATAAGTAAAGTAAGCTGCTATCAACAGCAGTATCGAAACAATAAATGTGATCATTATATAAAGATTTCATTAACGATTTTCTGTCAGAAAACTTGGTTGAAAAGCCAGAGTCCTTACCGGACGGTGATTTCAATTGCAAATTTATACTATTTCTCCTATTCTAGTATACTTAACCTGTATATTGATTTTATATTTAAACTTTAACTTTACTTAAAATTTAAAATCTGGCAATCATGAAATCTCTATTGACAAAGTGAACCTTGCTGAATTGGGTACGGAGTGGGTTGTTGGCCAAAATAATTTTTAAACAGAAAACCGGTGACAGAGAATAAGTTTGAGCCGTTACAGGGAATTGAACCCTGATCTGAAGATTACGAAACTTCCGTTCTACCTTTGAACTATAACGGCATTAAGAAATCAAGAGGTGCAAATATAATTCAAGTTCGCCTAATGAAGCAAAATTTCCGGTAAAATCAGAAATGATCCTGGCCAAAAAAATATTTGTTTTGAAAAAATTGCGTGTACGGTAATTATCCGTACATTTGCGTAAAATTTGAGTATGGCTGATTATAATAGTAAAAAGG
>JALNXR010000169.1 GCA_023230265.1 Bacteroidales bacterium
CATAAAACCACTGAGTAATGTCGAGTGCGGGAATATTGCAGTCGCTTAGAGTTTGCCCCTCTGCCAGCAGGGTGTTGAGGTTGACGTTCGCGTAATCATTGCTGCGGGTTGTAGCCATCACGATCATTCTTCCTGCAGCATCATACTGATACGCTACGGGATAGCTTGTTCCCCATGTAGCGATGGTTTGGCCCAATGGATCATAAGCAGTATGACTGACTTGACCGAGGGCATTACTAACTATCGTTCGTTGGCCGAGGCTGTTGTAGAATAAATACGTTTTATTCGTGGAGCTTTGTGTATAGCTCACCTGCCCAAAATCGTTGTAAGCAGTAACGGTGGTGTTGCTCCGTCCATCTGTTGCGGAAACCTGCCGAGCAAATCCATCATAGGTATAGTTGTTTGTGACACTTGTTGATGAAACGCCTTGTATTGGATATCCAGCTACAAATTTCTGTACTACATCAACATCTGATTCCGGCGTGTCTATTATAGTCCAGCTTGTGGCATTAGCGGCATCAGTGTAGGTCGACGTTCTTGTAACATTTCCTAACCAGTCCTCGGTTTCACTTTGAGTGTTCAGGATTGCGCTGTTGTAAGAGTCTTCTCCAAGGCTGGTCATCCGCACTCTGGATATTGAGCTGGTGATACAGGTTGTCGAGTTTGTCCCTACCCATATCATGCTGTATGTCACTTTCCACCAGTCATTAGAGCGTAGCTCGTAAATCCTGTCAATCTTGTGAATCCTGTCTAAGCCTGCATAGTCAACCCCTCCGTTAGTGTTCACATCAAGACAGGTAACGATCTGTTCTCCGAGGCTGTTGTATTCATAAAGCGTGTCCGCTGATCCTGTGCGAGTTGTCTTTGTTAATCGGCCGCTAGTGGAGTCATAAAAGTTTGATGTTATCCCCAGCGGCGTGACTGTCGCCACAACCCGCCCAAGAAAATCGTATACACTCTCCGAGGTCGTGATTTTTTCGCTCATATCCCATGTAACCAGAGTCACAGTATCCCTGCGGCAGTCGTTAGAGAGCCACTCCTGGTTGTGCGCCTCGGACGTAAACATGGGCTTTTTTGAAACAGTATCTGTCCATTGACTATATGTTTGAGTTGCCCCGCCTGGATTCCGAATTGTTACGGTCTGGATTCCGCGGCTTTGGGTTACCTCATACACACTGCTGCTGAAATAGAGTACAAAGTTGGTCGTGACAACTCCGAGCGGGTCGGTGGTGACTCGGTGATGGCTGGTGCCGAAGGGATAGACGGTTGTGTTAGTTTGCGCATGGTAGCCGCTGACAGCATTGCCGGTTTCTCCGCTGGCAACATAACGAATGCTGTATTTCTCCCGTCCGATGGGGTCGGCCACTGTGTGACGTGCGGGAAAACAGCCGTCAGCTCCGGGGAGGCTTCCCTGTGAGAGGTAAAGGGTCTTTGATTCGCCTGCATCAATGAAGGGGGGCGCGATCTGTGATGTGACCTGCCCGTCGCGGGCGACGGTGCTGATGATCCGACAGCAATCCCAATAAAAAGACTTCATCTTTTTATAATAATCCGTTTCACGGATTTGATACGATTTAAACATGAAAACGAATGCTGTATGAATTGAAAAAAATTCACCACTAAGCATAAAGATGTGCTCTGGACGCCCAGCTTTTTCATCTGCGAGGTCTTGATCAAAGGCAGCTTGACCATCTTGTATGTTTTGTTCTTTATTCATCTAAAACCCGCCGAGTTATTACCGCGAAACCTCGAAAGCCTTTACCTATTCTCTTTCTTTATGCCGCCAAGAAAATGTGCGGTTCGCTTTTTTGTGTCAATATTCGGTTGTTTCTCTCAATTTCTCTTGGTGTTCATCCCGCAAAGACGAAATTTAATGTAATCTCAACTCTCTTGAGACTCTTTTCAGCCCTATAAATACTGCCGCATTCGCCAATTTAGCACATAGATCATTTTTTTGACTCTCTGAGGCTAAGGCCTCTCAGCAGCCCCATTAGTATTATCTGTGTAAAATCCTTTTGGTTTAACATTTATTTTTCTCCTCACTTTTTTATACTTTTCGGATTGCCGATTATTCATTATTTTTGTGTATCCCAATGTTGCGTCCGCTAGTATACTTAAAGCTTTCTCATGAGAATTTAACTCTTGTGTGTTTTGAACAATTGAATCTCCGTAACCGTAAGTTTTGGAATCCGCTATAGCTGCTAGCACAATTGTTAATCTCTCCTTCCCTTCGGGCGAAAAATTGACGGATTCAGACGACAATTTGACAATAAGCCTGTCCTGTATGTTATCCATAGCTCTAAACATTGCCGATGTACTTACCATTGAACACTGTCTTCTCAATCTGTAAATTAAAGCCAATTGTGATGATGCTTCAGCTAACAAAACCTCTTCTTTCAAATTACTTTCTGGCTTGGAAGTATACGTGTTTAAGTTATAAACGCATATTGAAAGCAACAAAACAAAAACTAACCCTAATATTAACAAAGCATTTTTTGAAATCATAATATTTTCCCTCGCCTCATGACTTACCACCATCTATATGTCGGCCATTCTGGTTTCTTGACATCATACCCTTCTTCTTCCTTACCTGGTTTTAAAGATTTTTTTAAACCATCTACTGTCGATTGTGTTGTCTCTACAAAAAAGGTAGGCCATGAGATCAATTTACCCAATGAATCTACAACAAATGCGCCCACGGACTTTATATTGGGAATTATAGGAGGCCATGCTCCCGGTGCGGCAGATTGTGAAACAAATACACCTGCATGACTTATATCATAGCCAGCAATTCCCGCTGACCATTTAGCACAAGGTTCTTTTGGACAAACAAATTTCTTTTTAAAATTTCTTATGTACTTAAAGTTTAAGGAAAATTGAACATCTCCAATTCCTGTGCCAGGAATTTGGTTATCAGGCGAAACACCAAAAAAGATCCACTCGTCATCTATCCATTCTTCTTTCTGAGTTGGTATGCAATATTTTTCACGTCTCCCCCATCTACCCAAATAATCCCACTTGTTAATACCGTCATTCTTAAGAAACAGATACAGCCCCGGACCATCTTGTTCCTCAACAGGATCCTTGCTAAACCATATCCCAAGGATCGGATCATAATAACGATGTCCGTAATAATATAATCCGGTTTCGGGATCATAGCATTTGGTTGAGAAGCGGAAGGCGAAATCGTCAGCCATGACACCTGATTGAGCGGTTATCTCGCCGAAGGCATTATATTCGTAATGCGCTTTGACTGCTCCGGTGTTATCAATGTATTCTGTCACATTTCCGTTTGCGCCACCAAGAGCATAATAGGTGTTGGTGCCGGATTCGGCGGTTTTCGTTTCTGCCAACAGGCCCCCGACACCACCGGCACCTTGAAGTGTGCCGGATAAATCTAAGCCCCATGCGTAATAGTTCACGTTTGTTGTAAATTCGGTTTGATCGATGATTATCTCGGCTACAATGTTCCATCCATCCCAGATGTAGCGGCAGATTTCCAGTGCGCTCCATGAACCTTGCGGGTCTGTGGGTGATGGCGGGTAGGAGATACTGCGACCTGCCATCATGCTGGTGGTCCTGGATGCTCGACGGTTCATGTAATCGTAGGTGTAGTCGATGCGGGTCGCTCCATTCGTTGTGCCCCAGTAGTTAGGAGCGGATGAGGTCAGGCGGTTTTCGCCGTCCCATGAGTGAGCCCAATGAATGCCATCCCATGTGAGATTGCCGTCAAGGTCATGGGAAAGATTCCTCACAGAGCCCGCAAAGCTCGCAGAGGTGTATTGGTTGAGCTGGTTTGCAGTATACACATTAGTAACTGTCGACTGTCCACTGTAGACTGTAGACTGTTTACGGTTTCCAATTGGATCGTTACTATAGCTGTGGTTATCGTTGCCCATGATTACACTTATGACTTCACCACGGATATTGTAATCAAAATCGTTGATGAGTGTCGAGCCGCTGTAATAATCGGCTCGCCGGGTCCGGCGACCAAGCGGATCATTGATATAATCAAACGCTGAGGTCGTAGTGGCGTACCATGAGTTTGAAATGGCGGTGATTAAATTTCGTTCCGATTCATATTGGCGAGTTCACTGAACGCCTGAATCAGAGCTCATGGCGTTTACAAGATCGGTTCCATGTAGATATGTGTATGTGTATGTGAATGTGTTGATCTCGGTGCCGATAATTGAAGTTATGGTGTTAAGCCTGTTGAAAATCTCATAACCATATATAATTTTTTTGACGGGATTTATCGGGTCGGCAGGATTATAGAGTTCGTAGCCGATATCCCGTCCGAAAACATCCTGTTTGCGTTTGATAATCCAGCCGTTCTGGGTCTCGTAGTCGAGAGCTAAACCATCATAATGAAAAGTGCTGGTTGAGGCCGAGCTTGATGATGAAGTTATGCGGCCTAAACGGTCGTGTGTGTAGGTTATAGCCGGGGTTGAGTCGCTGTAATTCACATTTATAATCTGCCCGAGATCGCCGTATGTGTAAGTTGTATTTTTGCCTCGCGCCCAAGTGCGGGTATGGAGTTTGCCGGTTTCTGTATATGTGTATGAAGGGCCGTTAGCGTCGGCGTAAATCTTTTGGGTCAGTAACCCTGTGGTATCATCATAGAGCCATTGAGTTATATCCAATGCGGGAATGTTGCAGTCGCTTAGGGTTTCATCAGTCGGTACAAGGGTATTCAAATTGACATTTGCATAATTATTACTTCTGGTTGTAGCCATCGCAACCATGCGGCCAGCCGAGTCAAATTGATAGGCAACCGGATAGCTTGTTCCCCATGTGGCGATGGTTTGACCTTGTAGGTTATAGGCGGTGTGGCTGACCTGACCAAGAGCGTTTGAAACCATAGTTCGCTGACCGAGACTGTTGTAGAAGTAATAGGTTTTGTTCGTGGAATTTTGTGTGTAACTTACTTGTCCAAGGTCATTGTAAGCTGTAATTGTTGTATTAGTCCGGCCATCGGTTACGGATGTCTGCCGTGAATAACCGTCGTATGTGTAACTGTTGGTGACACTTGTTGATGAAACACTTTGTACCGGATAACCTGCGACTGATTTTTGTAT
>JALNXR010000170.1 GCA_023230265.1 Bacteroidales bacterium
CTTCCAGTTTGCTTCTGTGTGCCCACACCCTCACAATGGATGAATTTAAAACCGGTTCTGAGCTTATAATCAATCTGGAAAAGGGAGCAAACGCCAATATTGTTCTAATGCAGAACGAACATAACCTCTCCAGTCACACTGTAAGTTTTAAAATAACCCAGGCAGAAGGATCGGCATTAAAGATCAACATTGTCTCTTTGCACGGAGGCCTTCAGGAAAATATTATTGATGTAAGGCTGGAGGGCAGTGATTCCGTGTGTGAGCTTAACGGCATATATTTGGTTGATGGAAAGCAGGTTATAAACACTAAAATAAACATGAACCACCTTGTTCCGGGGTGCAGAAGCAGTCAGCTTTTTAAAGGGATCCTGGACAACGAAGCTAAAGCCCTCTTTTCCGGAAAGATAAATGTGGCAAAGGATGCCCAGAAGACAGAGGCCTACCAGGCAAACCACAATCTGCTACTCTCCAGGAGTGCAAAAGTCTATGCGCAGCCCCAACTGGAGATATATGCAGATGATGTAAAGTGTTCTCATGGTGCTACCAGCGGAAGACTGGACGAGATGGCTCTCTTCTATATGCGTTCAAGGGGTATTGGAGCGGCAGAGGCTAAGCTTCTTCAACAGATCGCTTTTGTGTATGATGTTTTGGAAAAGATAGACAATCAGCATTTAAGAGAGAGATTGTCAGAGCTGGTAGAGTCGCGGCTCAGAGGAGAGTTTGCTCATTGTGCCAATTGCAGTATGAATTGTTGTTAATTTTTTTTATCATTGCAAAGAGTACTAAAACAAAAAGTGATGAAAACAATTAAAATTCTCGCCACGCTCTTATTTTTCTTTTCCTGTTTTGCAGCCTATGGTCAAATAGGTAAAATCACGGGGAAATGGTACACAATTGAGGAGACCGGTGCCAAAAAATCTTTGGTTACTATCTACAGAGCTCCGGATGGTACATACGAAGGCAAAATCGAAAAACTTCTGACCGGGGATCCCAACAGAAGATGTGTAAACTGTACCGGAGCCGATAAGGACAAACCTCTTATTGGAATGAAGATCATTAAAGGGATGAAAGCCGATGGTCAAAAGCTATCGAAAGGTACCATTCTGGATCCCAATAACGGGAAAATTTACAGTTGCACAATCTCCTATGATTCAAAGAACGCTAAACTAAAAGTTAAAGGATCACTTGACAAAACCGGATTACTCGGCAGAACTCAGATATGGGAGCCGGCCGGTCTTGTTAATTAAGTGTTGATAAGAATTTAAATTTTTACAGACCTCCAAAACCTATTTAGGCTAAATTTGTGAAAGTCGACAGAGAAATCTCTCGGCTTTTTCTATCGAAAACAATTACTAATATGAAGACTTATACCTACAAAGAGGCATTATCTGCCAGCCTGGACTATTTTAAGGGAGACGAACTAGCTGCTTCAGTGTGGATAAATAAATATGCAATGAAGGACTCCTTTGGCAACCTCTATGAAAAAAGTCCGGAAGATATGCATAACCGGCTGGCAGCCGAATTCGCCAGGATTGAGAGTCTGTATCCCAATCCCCTGACAAAGGAGGAGATATTCAAACTCCTGAAGGATTTCAAATACATCATCCCCCAGGGAGGGCCTATGACAGGTATAGGCAACAATCATCAGATTGCATCCTTATCCAACTGCTTTGTGATCGGGCACGACAAGCCGGCCGACTCCTACGGAGGAATCATGAGGATAGATGAGGAGCAGGTTCAGCTTATGAAGAGAAGAGGGGGTGTGGGACATGACCTTTCGCATATCAGACCGGCCGGCAGTCCTGTACTAAACAGTGCCCTTACCTCCACCGGAGTTGTCCCCTTTATGGAGAGATACTCCAACTCTACAAGGGAGGTGGCCCAGGATGGCAGAAGGGGAGCCCTTATGCTTTCCATCTCCGTTAAGCATCCCGATTCAGAAAACTTTATCGACGCAAAACTCGAACAGGGAAAGGTTACCGGGGCAAATGTCTCGGTAAAGATAGACGATGAGTTTATGAGGGCTGCTTTGCAGGGGAAACCTTATATCCAGAAATATCCTATAGATTCTGATAATCCAAGGATATCCAGAGAGGTTGATGCCAAGGCTTTGTGGAAAAAGATAATTCACAACGCATGGAAATCGGCAGAACCCGGTATCCTCTTCTGGGACACAATTATCAGGGAGTCAGTTGCAGATTGTTATGCCGATCTGGGCTACAGAACCGTAAGCACAAATCCCTGTGGGGAGATACCTCTTTGTCCATATGACTCTTGCCGACTGATAGCTATCAATCTATATTCCTATGTTGATAACCCCTTTACAAAAAATGCCACCTTTGACAAAGAGCTGTTTAAAATCCATGTAAGGATGGGGATGAGGCTGAATGATGACCTTATTGATCTGGAGATGGAGAAGATAGAGGGGATAATTGCAAAGATAAAAGCAGATCCGGAAGATGAGGAGGTAAAAAGAGCCGAGCAGCAGCTTTGGGAGAAGATTATGAAAAAGACCCTCGGAGGCAGAAGAACAGGTCTGGGAATAACCGGGGAGGGAGATATGCTTGCCGCAATGGGCCTTATTTACGGCAGTGACAAGGCTATAGACCTTGCCGTGGAGTTACAGAAGACTCTGGCTGTCGAGGCTTACAGATCTTCTGTGCAGATGGCAGTGGAGAGAGGCGCATTCCCAATTTTCGATGCAAAAAGAGAAGCTTCCAATCCAATGATATCCAGGATAAAGAGAGAAGACGAGGAGCTTTATGATCAGATGGTGAGATATGGCAGAAGAAATATATCCATGCTGACTATAGCCCCCACCGGTACAACCTCGCTTATGACCCAGACCACATCCGGTATTGAGCCTGTCTTTATGCCTGTTTATAAAAGGCGCAGAAAGGTGAATCCAAATGACAAAAACGTGAATGTCACATTTGTGGATGAGGTCGGAGATGCATGGGAGGAGTACTATGTGTTTCATCATAAGTTCCTTACATGGTGTGAAGTGAATGGGATAAACATAGAAAAGGTAAAATCAATGCAACAGGCTCAGATTGAGGAACTGGTTGCAAAATCACCTTATTTCAAAGCCACTTCCAATGATATAGACTGGCTGGCAAAGGTAAAGATGCAGGGGCGGATGCAAAAATGGGTAGATCACTCCATTAGTGTGACTGTCAATCTACCCAGGGAGATAACCGAAGAGATGGTGGCAGATGTCTATAAAACAGCATGGGAGTATGGTTGTAAAGGAGTTACCGTTTACAGGGAGGGTTCCCGTTCCGGTGTTCTGGTATCTGCAAAGGATCCTGAGAAGAAGGAGGGTGCCTACAGAAGAGGTGACAGACCAAAATCCCTCCAGGCAGAGGTAATCAGGTTTAAAAACGGTAACGAGCAGTGGATTGCCCTTGTCGGACTTATGAACGGTACTCCCTATGAGATATTTACAGGTCTTCTGGACGAGGAGACCCGTAGTATTCCAAAGTCGGTTACCATGGGCTTTATTATTAAGGAGAGAGATGAGAGTGGTAAGTCAAGATATGATTTCCAGTATATAGACCGGTACGGATACAAAAACACAGTGGGAGGAGTCTCCCATATGTTTAACAAGGAGTACTGGAATTATGCCAAGCTGATATCCGGTGTGCTTAGAAACGGAATGCCTATAACCGATGTGGTCAATCTGGTAAACGGCCTTCAACTTGACAATGAGACCATCAACACCTGGAAAAACGGAGTGGAGAGGACACTTAAAAGATATATTCCCGATGGTACCAAGGATGATACAGGTAAGAAATGCGACAAATGCGGCTCTACCAATCTGGTTTATCAGGAGGGGTGTCTTAACTGCCTGAGCTGCGGTTATTCAAAATGCGGATAAGTGCTTGTTTTTTTAATGTGTTAATAAATGATAGTATATCCCTGTGCAAAAATAAATCTGGGTTTGAGGATTATTGGAAAAAGAAGAGATGGTTTTCATAACCTGGAGACCTTTTTCTTTCCTACACAACTTACCGATATTCTTGAAGTTGTTGAAGCACAGGAAACCACACTTAACACATACGGTCTGGAACCGGGTTGCAGCATGGCCGATAATCTATGTGTAAAGGCTTACGAATTAATGAGAAAGGAATATTCTCTGCCACCGGTTGAGATACATCTTTATAAGCGGATCCCGGTGGGAGCAGGCCTTGGCGGAGGTTCTGCCGATGCCTCATTTATGATTATTGCACTCAATAAGCTCTTCTCTTTGGATTTAAGTCAGGATGAAATGGTAAAAGTTGCCGCAGCACTTGGGAGTGACTGCCCCTTTTTTATCTATGCCTCAGAACTGGACACTGCAGCGGGGGAGGGTCTCTATGCCACAGGCAGGGGAGATAAGCTTGAACGGATGACTGTACCTCAGCTGAAAGGCTTAAAAATAGTACTGACATTTCCACCTGTTTTTGTCTCCACAGCGGAGGCTTACCGTGGTGTTAAACCATACAAATCGCAAATCCGCCTCAAAGAGACACTGCTCTGCTCCGTAGAAGAGTGGAAGAGTACCCTTGTAAATGATTTTGAAAAGAGTGTTTTCAAAAAATATCCACTGATAGAGAGTTATAAAAATCAACTTTATGACAAAGGTGCAATCTATGCATCCATGAGTGGCAGCGGATCAGCCCTGTTCGGGCTCTTTGTGGGGGATCAATAGCGGATCAGCCCTGTTCGGGCTATTTAGGGGGGATCAATAGCGGATCAGCCCTGCTCGGGCTATTTGGGGGGAATCAATGATGTAATGGGTGAAATCAACGACGAAATCATCGACGAAGATTTTGTCATTGCCCTGATAGTCAAACTAATACTGGAGGTAAACTTTCTAAATCCGGGAGTTTGTGTTTTGTAATTCATTGTATATCATATTAATAACAAAATCTTCGTCGATGATCTACAGTTTAGGACGGGACAACTTTTAGAGTCAACCTATTTCAGGACGTGACGTAGGTGCAAAAGTTTCCCACATTAAACTGAACTAAGTAATAGTCTGATTATGTGTGTGATATTTTTGACACAAACCATGTCTTACTACTTTATT
>JALNXR010000172.1 GCA_023230265.1 Bacteroidales bacterium
ATCTCCCGTGGCAAGCAGAGACGGCATCGAGTATCTATCCAAAAGACTGCCCCACAGCTCCACCACTCTATGGGTAGGGGCAATTGATGAGGAACTCACAATAAAATCATACATTGTTCCTGGACTGGGTGATGCCGGAGATCTGGCTTATGGGAATAAAGACTGACAGGCTCTGTCTCTCTGATCATCTCCTCTGAATCTCCTCTGATTTTCTCCTCTCACCTTCTCCCTACAGCTCTTTCCTGAGTCTGGCTATGGGGATGTTAAGCTGCTCCCGGTATTTGGCAACTGTTCTGCGGGCTATCATGTACCCCTTTTCACTCAGAACCGATACAAGCTCCTCGTCTGTAAGGGGGTTTTTCTTGTCTTCCTTCTCTATACTTTCGGCCAGAATGTTTTTTATTTCCCTTGTGGATACCTCCTCTCCCTTATCTGTCATAAGTCCCTCTGAAAAAAAATATTTGAGAGGATAGATCCCGAAATGGGTCTGGATATATTTACAGTTTACCACTCTGGAAATGGTGGAGATATCAAGCCCGGTCTTTTCGGCAATATTTTTAAGGACCATAGGTTTAAGCTTGGTCTCATCCCCGTCGATAAAAAACTCTTTCTGAAACTCCAGTATTGCATTCATTGTGTTGTGCAGAGTGTTGTGTCTCTGTTTTATGGCCTCAATAAACCATTTTGCCGAATCTAGTTTTTGTTTGACAAATGAGGCAGCCTCCTTACCCGATTTACCGTTTTTTGCAGAGGCGAGGAGAAGATCAGCATATCTTTTGTTTACCTTAAGTTCAGGGACAGAAAACCTTGGCATAGTCATAACCAGCTCTCCGTCTTTATATTCCAGCAGAAAATCGGGGACAACCTGCTGGGCCTGCTCTGTATATGTATCGTCTATCTGGCCTCCGGGTCTTGGATTAAGCCTTACAATCAGATCAATTGCCTCTTTAAGGTCCTCTTCTGTAATTGAAAGCCTGGAGATTATTTTCTGATAATGTTTTTTCGTAAACTCCGTAAAATGGTCTCTGAGAATCTCCTCTGCAATCTTTTTTTCCGGAGAATCATCCAAAGTATTAACCTGAATCAAAAGACACTCCCTGAGATCTCTTGCCCCAACTCCTGCGGGTTCAAACTCCTGAATTTTAAGCAGTATGCGCTCAAGCTCTTTCTCGTCTGTTGTAATACCCTGCCTAAAGGCTATGTCATCTGCAAGAGAGTCGAGATCTCTTCTGAGATAACCGTCATCATCAAGACTTCCAATAATAAATTTTGCAATAGCCTTTGATCTGGAGTCTAATTGGCTGTAACCCAGCTGAGTCAGCAGACTTTGCTGAAAACTCTCCTTTACCGAGAATATATTGTACTGAGGTTTGAGATCTTTGCCCTGATTGTTTGTGTAGAGCTTGTATGCCGGAATCTGTTCGTCAGAATTGTATTCACTCAGGGAAAGATTGCTGCTCTGGGATTCCTCACCCTCTTCTGTTTCATTGGCTTCGTCCAAAACAGGATTTTCTTCCAGCTCTTTCTTAATTCTTTGCTCAAGCTCCAGTGTGGGAAGCTCCAGCAACTTAATTGTCTGGATCTGTAAGGGAGAGAGTTTCTGAACCAGTTTCTGCTGAAGACCCTGTTTTAACATATTATAACACAATTTATGCAAAGATATGTTTTTTATTTAACTTCGCACCCAATAACACCCTCAAACCTATGGAGTCCCAAGATAAAGTAATGAAGGTAGATGTCGAAAAAGTTCTCGCCTCCAAAAATCCTAAACTTCTAAAAATCATCCCTAAATTTATAATCCGGTGGCTTGCAAAACTGATTTGCCAGCGGGAGATTAATACAATCCTTGAACGTTATTCGCATCTTAAAGGTGTCAATTTTGCATCATCAGTGGTGGAGTATATGGGAGCAGGTTACACTGTGGAAGGTATTGAGAAAATTGATAAGTCCAAAAGATATATTATTGTCTCCAACCACCCACTGGGAGGTTTGGACGGTATAGTGCTGATGGACCTTTTCGGCAAATTTTTCGACAAAAAGATAAAATTTGTGGTTAACGACCTGCTCATGTACCTTGAACCACTAAAGCCCATTTTTGTACCTGTCAACAAATACGGGAGGCAGAATGCAGATATCGCTGCTCAGATCCACTCAGCTTATGAGTCGGACAATCAAATACTCAACTTTCCTGCAGGCCTCTGTTCAAGGCTGGTGGGAGGCGAGATTGTGGACCTGAAATGGCAGAAAAATTTTGTTTCACAGGCAATCAGATATAACAGGGAGATTATTCCTGTCTATTTTGACGGAAAGAATTCCGGATTTTTTTACAGAATAGCCAATCTCAGAAAATTCTTGGGCATAAAGTTCAATTATGAACTGATTCTGCTCCCAAAAGAGATGTTTCGCCAGAAAAAAGGGAAGTTCAGGGTGATAGTCGGGAATCCTGTTGATGTTAAAACAATGTCTGCTGAGACTACTCCAGCAGAAATTTGCACAGAAATCCGCGAAGCGGTATATTCACTTAAACCTAAAAGATGGAACCGGTAATAAATCCAGTAGAGAGAAAATTAATAATCGAAGAGCTTACAGGCGAGAAGCTTATAAGGCACACAAGGAAGGGGGAAAACAGACTCTATGAGGTCACCGCTCATGATTCTCCCCATACAATGAGAGAGATAGGGAGACTGAGGGAGATATCCTTCAGACTTGCAGGAGGCGGCACTGGTAAAGCAGTTGATATAGACGAATTTGACATAGACGAAAGAACTCCATACAAACAGTTGATTGTGTGGGATCCAAAGGATCAGGAGATAATTGGAGGATACCGGTATATCCAGTGCGCAGGTCTGGATATCAAAAAAATGGCGACTACCGAGCTGTTCCACTTCTCGGAGAAATTTATTCAGGAGTATCTGCCTTTTACAATAGAACTGGGACGCTCTTTTATCCAGCCAAATTATCAGGGCACAAATATCAAGAGAAAAGGACTTTACTCTCTGGATAACCTGTGGGACGGTCTGGGAGCACTTATGCTTAAACATTCAAAGGTTAAATACTTCTTTGGTAAGGTAACCATGTACTCTTCATACAATTTAAGAGCAAGAAACACACTACTTAACTTTCTTAAACTCTTCTTCCCTGATCCGGAGTCGCTTGTAGCACCCAGGCATCCGCTGGATATAGATGAAAATAATCCCTGGTACGGAGAACTCTTCTCTGCAGACAATTATAAAGAATCTTACAAAGCTCTATCAAAAGAGGTCCGGAATCTGGGAGAGAACATACCCCCTCTGATAAACTCCTACATGAACATCAGCCCCTCAATGAAGGTTTTCGGAACAGCCATAAACAAACATTTCGGAGGTGTGGAGGAGACAGGGATCCTGGTAAATATTTCAGACATATATCCTGAAAAGATTGAGCGTCATATATCTCCACTGATACAACTGGCGGCAAGACTCAGCCCGAAATGGTGGAATACCCGTCTTGAACTTAAAAGGATCTCGGGGATAATTAAAGCGGCGAAGCTGAGAAGGAGCGGAGAGCAGGAAAGTTGATGCTCTCCCTGACAATAAAGGCTGAGGGAAAATCGAGCTCAATCTTCCTGAGAAACATCATAGCCTCCGATCTTGTCCTGAAATCTCCCACAGTAACCTTAAAATAGGGATAAGTATATGTCCTGTAAACCGGGACGCCAGGGTACGATTCTGCAAAATGGCTCTCCACCTCAGAGGATCGGCTTCTTGCCTGTTGACGGTTGTCAAAATAGATTCTCACTCGAAAGCCCTGAACCTTCTTTTGACTTGAATACTCCCAGTGTCTAAGAAGCATCTGCTCCATCCCCCGGGGGTTGGAAATTGTAATACGGTTACCTGCAGGGCCTGTGCCACTCAGATCATCAAAGATATTTTTTGTAATAATCAGAACACTGTCCGGTTGCCGGGCTGTCTCTTCACCAGTGGAGAGCTGCCCTTTGGATAGGTTCCCGGAATTTACCTGTCCGGAAGAAATAACTGCCGCTGATATAAAAAGCAGAAGCATAAAATATTTTCTTGCCATCATAGTCATAACCAATAAATCATAACTTGTTAACCATATTCTTAACTTACAACTTGTTTATCAGGTTCTCGAGAGGGATCTCCTTTACCCTTATCACCTTTTTTCGCCTCTCTCCGCTTTTTAACATAATTCTTGCATCGATATTAAAATCCTCTGCACGCCAGCTGGCTATGTTAAGGCCCATTGACAGAAGTGAAATCGGATCCATCAGGTCAAATCTCACATTAAGAGTCCCATTTTTTACACTGCCTGCAGGGATAGTATCCGGTTGCAGAAGAGTCATCTGGGCAAAATTAACCCCTTTTTTCTTTATAAAACCGTCAGCGGAAGCAATAACCAGAGATGAAGCGGTGGAATTTTCTGCAGTATATTCAAATACCAGATCTGCACGGGAGGTATTTACCAGTTTGAAACTATTGAGAGACACGCTATTAATATCGACACTTCTAAGATTTATGCAACTCTGCAGAAGAATTACAACTACAACAAAAATGGGTATCTCTCTTTTCATAATACAGCTTTATAAACAGCAAAGGTATAAAAAAGGCTATATTTGCGGAACATTTTGAATTTATGACAGACAAATATCATTCCGTCAGACCTGTTTTAGACAATAAACTCCCGGGTGTCTTTATTGAGACCTATGGGTGTCAGATGAATGTCAATGACAGTGAAGTGGTTCTGGCTATACTTCAGCAGGGGGGATACTCGCTGTGCAGAAAAGCAGAGGAGGCAGATCTGATACTCATAAATACCTGTTCAATAAGGGAAAATGCAGAACAGAGGATCTGGGGCAGGGTGCAGAATTTAAACTCTCTTAAAAAGAAAAGACCCGGGCTGATTATCGGTGTTATCGGCTGTATGGCAGAGAGGCTTAAGGAGCAGCTGCTGGCTCA
>JALNXR010000173.1 GCA_023230265.1 Bacteroidales bacterium
TGGGAACTCCTGATTTTATGGCAATTAATCTATCAGACACTCCCCACTTTTGAGAATTTTCTCTGATATATTCAATTACCGGCCTGTTATCAACACGATCATCAGTCGGATCAATTGCCACAGTAAATATACCATATTCCTTTGCTAAAAAGCAGGTTTGATATCCACGATTTGCACCTACATCCAATAATACTCTGTTGCTTTTTATCTCCATCTTTTCAGCTATGAATTCAGTAAGTTTTAATCCTCCAGGTCCACTGCATTGTTCGTAGATTTTATAAAAATCCTGGTATTTATTTGACTTTTTATACTTAAATGTCATAGCGTTAATTAATTCAATTACTTATTGCATGACTGGTAACGGCTGCGGTATGAAATGTGCCGGAATACGGGTGTGGAGTTTATTTAAATCATTTATTCTCCTTTACACCTTTTTTATCTTAAATATCCACTCTTTTTTACAATCAAAACAATGATAATAGCGTTGGTAAAATGGGAAAAAGGTATTTATAATCAGAACTCCAATAACGGCGAGAAAATTTGGTCGCTTAGCTCTTTCAATATTTTCTGATCCACAATAGGGACATTTATATTTCTCAGATTCTGATTTAATATTATAAGTCTCTATTTTTAAACCCTCCTCTTTATTTTGCTCGATGATATATCCTCCTTTTTTGAGTATTTTTAGTGCTTCTTCATAATCTTTGTCTCTTATTAAAATCTTTACTCCCCCAATGGCATTTGAATAAAAGTTGTTCACCTGAACAGTCATTTCATCCTGGATTAAGGTTTCAATTCCTTCTGATTCAAGATATCCTTTAGCCATATGTGCTTCATGAGGATATGTAAATGAAATTATTGTTTTCCAATTATCCATAATTCTGTTTTTTTGTTTTACTTTTTACCTTTAGCGTTTTTCTTTGTAGTAATAAGAATGGTCAATATGTAATTATTAGTCCAAAGTTATGATAATTTTTATCTTATAGTGCTGTCTGCAGTGTCGCACTGCAATGATCGCCAACGGTGGCGGGTAGCATTAGTGGCACCTTGCCGGCGATTTCCTGTCCGTCGACACGAAATTTTATGCGAATTTGTTATTAATAGTCATCCCCATATAAAATATCCAGGAAACGCAAAAATAAAAGGGCTGACGGATAGTCATCCTGCGTATTGAAATAAATGATAATCGTACAATCCTTTTCATTGCTATGGTAAGTACAGTTGGAAAATCCGGGTAAATCCCCACCATGTCCATAGAAACTTCCACAACGCATAATTCCTAATCCGTAACTTATTTTACCCATCCACCAATCGGGATGTGAGTAAAAATCCTCTGTCAGTCGTTGTTGTTGAAGAGGATAGGAGAGAAAGCCTCCCCCAACAAGCCGTTCTACATATTTTTGTAATTCCCGTGGTGTCGAATAGGCCGAACCAGCAGCCCAGCCCCAGGAAATATCATAATATTCAGTCACATCCGTATAGATATTGGGTTCCGCAATTTCATACCCTTTGCCATGATTACCTGGAAGATTTACCCCTGATGTTAAAAATTTAGTGTTGCTCAGTTGAAGAGGTTGAATTAAACGCGTGTTTATTTCTGTTTCAACAGAATTCCCTGTGAGATCCTCAATTAACTGCCCGATAATAAACGTATTGGTGTTTGAATAGTGAAAATTTGTACCTGCTTCAAAATAAAAATCATTAGAGAATCCAAGGTCTATTAATTCCTGGGGTAGCCATATTCTGCCAGGATTTGTAACCATAGATTGCATAAATACTGGTAAATCGTCAGAATAACTGAAGATGCCGCTTTTCATAGTGAGAAGCATCGAAATTGTAATATTGTCTGCTTGTGGATAATTTGGATAGTATTTTGATAATTTATCGCTAAGAGCTATTTTCCCTTCATCCACCAATTGAAGCAATACAGTAGTTGTCATGGTTTTTGTATGGCTTCCAATCCTAAAAACATAACTGCCATCCATTGGTAAGTTGTTTTCGATATCGCTTTTACCAGAAGTATATAGCCAGTCAATTCCTCTTTTATGATCGACCACAAGTGCTACAATGCCAGGTACTCGTGTTGTTTGAATAACAGAATCAGTCGCTGCTTTCATCTGGTCAATAAGTAGCTGGTTAGGGTCGATTGTGGTCCCTTTTTCGCATGAGATAAAAATAAATATCGCAAACAGTAAGAAGGGAGCAAGAGTTAATTGAGTTTTTTTCATGATTATAATTTATTATTGAATGATTGGTTTTCTGGTTTCAAATTTACTTATTTTCTTGAGAACTAACTTGTTTATATATGTCTCAAGCTTTACCATTGTTTTTTACAAAAAACGTCTTATTTGTTTATTCCGGTTATGTTGACCCCCATTCCGGGCGATTGTGACCCCTCCGTACTCCGAAGGGCAACCCGAAGGTCAACCATGTTTTGATTCATCAAAACATGTCAAACAAAGTTATCTTTTTTTTCTCATTGATTCTCCTTTCAATTGTATTTTATGAGAACCGTTTATTAGTCTGTCAAAGATTGCATCGGCGATTGTCTTCGCCGTGCAGATGTCATACCACTTGTCAAACGGAAGCTGAGAAGACATGATAGTTGCACGTCTTCCATATCTGTCCTCGATAAGTTCCAATAGGTTTATACAGGCATTATTATCGAGAGGCTGCAGCCCGTAATCGTCTAAAATAAGAAGATCCTGTTTCTCTATCCTGTTTAGAGTCTTCAGATAGGATCCATCCGCTTTTGCTATTCGAAGTGCTGTTAATAGTTTTTGCAGATTGTAATAACCAACTTTATATCCCATTATACAAGCCTGATATCCGAGGGCTGAGATTATATAGCTTTTTCCAACCCCGGTAGCTCCCGACACCAGTATGTTTTCAGCATTCTTTATATATGAGCAGTCTGCCAACCGGAGCATCTGGTTTTTATCCAGGTTGCGGGAATGTGTGTAATCAATCTCTTCAATTGAAGCAGGGTAACGGAACTTTGCCATATAGATGTTGTGTGCTATTTTTTTGTGTTCCCGTTCTTCCCATTCTGCCTGCACTAAGGCTGCAACCATCTGATCATGGGTATATTGTTCCAAGGAATGACTCTCGATGAGGGCTTTAAAAGAGTTGGCCATGCCAAATAGTTTCATGGCATGCAGTTGTTCCAGTGTGTTTTGATTCATAGGCGATGATGTTTAGTTAAATAATGATTGATAGTAAGCATTTCCCCGTATATTTTCATGTTCCACTTCGATGGTTGTTTTGGTTTCCTCTATCTCTATGGATTCGGTATTACGGGATAAGACTCCATGGATGAACGTATAGCTGTATGATTGAAGATGTAAGCCGAGCTTACAGGCTGCAACAAGACGTGACTTCCCTGCTTTCTTCTCAAATTGAAGTATTCCCGAACAACCCCGGTAAAGAGTCTCCGGATAGGCCGGACGATCCAGTATCTTGCGTATGTATTCACTCACTGATGGATCTATCCGTTCTCCCCACTGTATAAATTTGTCCGGATTCCATTCACTTACGTATTGATGTCCGGAAGGAAGGTGGTCTTTTACGCTGGTGTACTTATAGGGTCTGCGATCTCTGGTGTGAAGCGCAATGCGGGTGTTTTTGAGGTAGATCTCCACTGTTGATGCACCCACGGCAACCTTGACTTTTTCTCCGATATAGCGATAAGGGGCACTATAATAATGCTTGTCAACACGGTATTGGACGTGACAGTTTTTCATGACTGTTGCAAATACAAAATCTTTCAGCTCAAAACGGGTGGCTGGCAGGGGTGAGAGGGCCTCCTTGTCATATGTGTTGAACAATATCCTTCGGCTATACTCCTTGCCCTGGAAAAGCATATTGTTATGCTCCTCAACGTATTTGCCGATAGCCTCATTCAGCTCGTGAAGAGAGAAGAATGTACGCCCATGCAGCCTTGTGAATACCCGGGTATAGAGAATGGCAACATGCCGTTCCACAAGGCTCTTGTCGCGTGGCTTGAGGCTTCTGGCAGGCATGACAGTACATTGGTAATGATTGGCCATGGAAAGAAAATCCTCGTTTAGAGTAGGATCATAGCGGCTGGCCTTTGTTACTGCACTCTTCAAATTATCCGGTATGAGTACCTTGGGCACCCCTCCGTAATAAAACAGGGCATCCTGAACACATTCGATAAAATCAGCCTTCTGTTGGCTTAGGCAGCCTCTGGCATATGTCTCCTGGCTACCACCCTGTACGGCAACAAAAAACTCACACTCAATAATCTCCCCTGTGCCCGGTTCAACATATGAGACTTTTTTACCGGCAAAATCCAGATACAAACGGTCTCCATACTCGTGCTCAAAATGCATCACTGCCTGACGGGTAACATTATATTTTTGATAATGATGACAGAACTGAGAGTATTCATATCCGTCTTTATGAACCTCTTTGTATCTCAACCAAAGCATCTGAAGTGTCATGCCCGGCTGTTTCAATAAATCACCATAGTCCGGGAAGTAACTCTGAAGTATCTCTAATCGGCTCTTACATTCATCCGCGTGCTCTTCATTTGATGTGGAATCAATATCTGTCCTGCAAGCGCCTTCTTCTTGTGTGGAGCTGATCAGCTCCATCTCCCGAAGATACTTCTTTACGGTATTCTTACTTAATGATAAATTCCTTGCAATAGCCTTGATTCCGACTCCTTGCTGATACATTACATATTCCGGTCAATACTCGGCCATAGATTCCGGTGATACTCGGCCACCTTGTTAAACATTCATTGTTTTGTTAGTTCAAAGATATAACTAATATTTTTTTCGTAGACTATCTCCTTTCAGTTCAATGCGTATTGACTTATGCGCTATCCTGTCCAGACATGCCTCTGCAAGCATTTCACTACTAAA
>JALNXR010000335.1 GCA_023230265.1 Bacteroidales bacterium
AGAGCAAGACCTTCTGATATATTGTAAGCTGCGATATCCTCAATGCTGAGAATCTTTTCTGCTTCTTTATCTATGTTGAAAATTTTCTGACCCAGAACAGTGTACAATCTCTGGAGCATCTTGTCATATTCCGCATCTTCCCCCTCTGCCTCAAAGAACTCCTCTATACGCTCTATCCCTGAGATATTCATATTGCGGGTTATCTCAACAGCCGTTGTACTCCAGGGTGTCACCATTTCGATTCTCGGTCCGGTGAAACATCCTTGTACATCCTGTTCGTCAGGCAACTTAACGGCATTAAAAAGCCAGCAGAGTGCCTCTGTTTCGCGAGTGGTGAGTGAATCGGTTTTCTTAACTGCAATTATGGAATTGTGCTCTGTTTTAAAGAGATAGATCATAAGATAGATAGATTTTAAAATATAAAAATAGGGCTTTTTGACCAATTGAGAAAAAATATGTGATTCTTAACAAAATATAAACATTAAAATTGTCAACTTTGTAGTGTAAATTAGAGTAAAAGCGGGAAGAAAATTTTAGAGACAACAAAATTTATGGACGACAAACTTTACAAAAGCGAAATTGATTTTATATTCAGGCAATTTCCATCTTATCAGAAGGTTGGAAAGATTGCCTATAAAGAGGGGCTGGAGGGAATGACAGACTTTGACAAAACACTCGGATCGCCTCATAAAAAGTTTCCTGTTATACATATAGCCGGTACAAACGGAAAGGGCTCAGTTTCCCATATGCTTGCCGCTGTGCTGCAAAAGTGCGGGGCAAAAACCGGGCTCTATACTTCTCCGCATCTTGTTGACTTCAGGGAGAGAATTAAAATAAACGGAGAGATGATCTCCCGCGAGAAGACTCTGGATTTTCTGCTCAAATGGAAATCGTATATCCTGGAAAAAAAGCCATCATTTTTTGAGATCACAACCGCTATGGCTTTTGACCATTTTGCAAAGGAAAAGGTGGATATCGCAGTGATAGAGACCGGATTGGGCGGACGATTGGACTCTACTAACATAGTAACTCCAATGCTCAGCATAATTACAAACATTGCATTGGACCACTGTGAACAACTCGGATTCACGCTTGGAGACATTGCAAGGGAGAAGGCCGGTATTATAAAACCAAATGTGCCTGTTGTTGTGGGAGAGGCTCTTCACTCTACGGCTGAAATATTTTTAAGAAAGGCAGAAGATGGCAATTCTCCGGTGGTTTTTGCACAGAAATCACTCTTTAGGGAGGTTCTGGCTTCTGATTATCAACTTGATCTTAAGGGGGATTACCAGACTCACAATATCCGGACCGTGCTTACTGCATTATCGGTGCTGGGAGAGAACAGGAGATTTCTTGATATTGCAGGTGAACAATGGAGTGATTCCACAATCCGTGAAGCTCTCAAAACGGCGGCAGCAGCTACCGGACTAAGGGGAAGATGGGAAACGCTGAACCGGAATCCACTGATTATATGCGATACGGGACATAATGCCAACGGTTTGAAGATTGTATTTTCACAGCTAAGAAGGCAGAATTTCAAGCGGCTCTTTATAGCATTGGGATTTGTTGCCGACAAGGATCTCAACTCAATAATCGGGCTGCTGCCGCAGAATGCATATTACTTTTTCACTCAGGCCCGAATTGAAAGAGCCCTTGCTGCAGGGGAGCTTGCCAAAAGAGCCTTCTCTCTGGGTTATAAAGGAGAGATCGTATCTGAGATTCCGGAGGTGTTTACTAAATACAGGGAGATGTCCGGAGAGGGAGACCTTCTCTTTATAGGAGGTTCTACCTATGTAGTTGCCGAGGCTCTGGAATTTTTTGAAAAAAATCCCGATTTTTTTGCAAATTAAAAAATTGCAGATATCTTTGCACTCCCGCTTGAAAGTGGGGAATTGAAAGAGTGAAATTGACCGGGAGCATAGCTCAGTTGGTTTAGAGCATCTGCCTTACAAGCAGAGGGTCGGGGGTTCGACTCCCTCTGCTCCCACAAAGCAGGAAACTGCAAAAAAAGAACGCATTCAGAAATTTTTCCGGATGCGTTTTTTGTTTTCATTTTTATTTGTGAAAAATTCAGAATTGACTATCCTTTCTTAAAGAGGCTCTCACTACGATTGTATTATCTCGTTTTGTGACTTTAACCTTCTCCAGTCCGTTTAAAAGTTTTAGGGTATTTTCTAATGGTTCTTTTCTATTTGCCAGGAATCTTATGTGATAGTCCAGTGCTGATGCATCCGTAAATTCAACATTGACATTGTACCATTCGCCTATCTTCTTCATGACAGTTGCTATTGTCTCGTTGTCAAAATATAGATAACCGTTGTGCCACATCGTATAGATATCTGTATCAACTTCTTTGACATCCCATAGACCATTTTCTGAGAGATGGGCATTAAGTCCCGGGGTCAATACAGTTTTCTCCGTACGGTCTAAAGTAGAAACCTCAACACTACCCTTTACAAGCGTGATTTGGGTATCATAAACCGTATAGTTGCGAATATTGAACTCTGTACCAAGAACCTCTGCCCTAACGTCATTTCCGGTTATAATAAATTTCCTCTTAGGGTCATGTGCAACCTTGCAATACGCTTCACCCTCTATGTTAATGACCCTCTCGTTTCCAATAAATTTAACCGGATATGTAAGTTTACTGTTTGAGTTGACCCAGATTTC
>JALNXR010000174.1 GCA_023230265.1 Bacteroidales bacterium
TCCGTACTCAACAGAGGGAACGCCGGTAATAACCTCAACAGACTCAAAGTTAGAAGCTGAAAGATTCCTGGTATCCACTCCGGAAAGGCCTGTCATACTGCTGTTCGAGGAGAGACGGACTCCGTCTACCTCAACTGCAGTACCAAAAGAGCCGTTACCATCTCCACCCCTGAGAGTGAAGATGCTCTGAGTCATAAGGTTGGGGTTGACAGTCTTGCCTCCTGGCATCAGACTCATAATATCTGTAGGATTGATAACCTGGAGATGGTCAATTGCCTGCCTGTCCATCTTTGTGGAGGTGCTCATGGCTGCCCTGTTCTCCTGGGCGGTTACCACAACCGTCTCAAGTTTAAGGTTATCTTCATTTAGCTTAAAGGCCAGATTGTCCAGGTTTTTTTCAACAGTAAGCTTCATTTCAAGCTTCTGGTAACCGAGACAGGTAATCTCAAGCCTTGTAGAACCTCCGAACACTTTGTTAATCACAAACTCCCCTTTTGAGTTTGTTGTTGCCCAAAGATTAAGATCCGGAAGATTGACGAGGGCCATCTCAATGGGAGTCTTTGAATCCGACTCATAGACTACCCCCTTGATTGTGTAAGCGTTTCTTTGTGCCTGGGCGTTCGCGACGGTGGTAAATCCCAGACACAGAAGAAACAACACGAATAGTTTCCTTTTCATCATAGTTTTTTGGTTTGGTTAGTAAATAGTTTTATTTGATTATTGAAGTTAGTTTCAGTCTTTTAAAAACACTATAAAGTTACTCAATTTTTTTAATAATATTCAGGTCTCTGATCATCAATTCAATATGAGCTCTCATAATTGAACCCTTGGGATATCTTTTAATTGCTCGTTCCAAATCCTTTTTTAGCGCGGTTAATTCGTTCCAGGCACAGGTCTGTACATCAGTAAGCAAAAGAATGTTAACACCCATGTCTCTCTTGTCGGCATCCGGATTTTTAGGACCCAGATATTTTAATCTGTCAAGATAGGTCTTCTGCAAACCTTTTTTGTAAATATCTGTCTCCTTACCCTGTAAAAGTTCTTTAAAGAGGTAACTTCTAAGCGTTTCAAACAGATCCTCTATACGATATGAATCAGGGTGATTGTAGGAGATTTCGGCAAGTCTGTTAAGAGAGGCATTTGATAAAATATCAACCAGTGCAGCTGCCTGCATTCCCCTGATATTCCTCTCATACATTCCGGAGTCGTCGAATTTTTCGATAAGATCTCTTCTGATAAGCCACTGAGGGAATTCAAATACGTTTTCTATAATAAAATTGAGAGATTCAATTTGTTTATCCCTTTCAACAGGAGAGTATGCCGGACCGCTTTGTGACTGTTTCTGATAATTTTCGTATAATCCACCGATACTTGTGTTTACATGGCCTATGTATCTTCTCCACTGTTTGAAAATCTCCTGGTAGAACTCTTTAATATTGTCGTAACTTTCACCCGGTTCAGCAAGCCATTTGTCAAAATTCTCCACAACATACCTGAGATTTTTAAGGGCATAGCCGTTAGCCTTAACAGCGTCGTCTCCCAGGTCCTCTGTCTGACCTCTGGGATCTTTTTGTGTCAAACTATGTTTTATATAGAGATATGTCCGGTCTCCCAGTTTCTCTTCAACTATCCTGTCAAGCGCAGGAACCTCTTCTTCAGGAGTGTTTGCACCCGGGATCACTCTGTATGCCCAGTTGATATTGTATTTATCGTATGGACCGACAATAGGTATGTATCGTTTCACTCCGTCTCCGGGCTGTGCAATATAATTATACCGTGCATAGTCCATTATGGACATTGTGGTTCCAAATTTGTCTGTAAACGAAGGGGATCTCAGAGAGTCCACAGGTATTGCACCGCTGGCTGCAAAGTTGTGGGGCAATCCCAGTGAATGGCCCACCTCATGGCATACTGCCTGACGATAGAGGGCACCCATAACCTCATCGCTCAGGGTCAACTTTCTGGCCCCGGGATTGGAACCTGCTGTCTGAATGATATACCAGTTGTTGAGCAGCTGCATTACATTATGATATATACATACGTGAGCTTCAATTATCTCCCCGGTTCTGGGGTCAGCCACATGCGGACCATAAGCATTCTGCTCTTCTGATGCAAGGTAGTTGATCATGGAGTATCGTGCATCCATTGCATCCCAGTCAGGATCCTCCTCCTTTGAGGGAACCTCTTTGGCTATAATGGCATTTTTGAAACCTGCAGCTTCAAATGCCGGCTGCCAATCCTCAACTGCCATTTTGAAATAGGGGATTAGCTTTTTTGGTGTGGCCGGATCGATATAGAAAACTATCGGGCTAACCGGCTCTGTAAGAATTCCTTTATGATAAGCATCCGGATCTTTGGGCTCAAGCTTCCATTTGCGGATGTACTGTGTCTTTTTAATTTTGAAGTAGTCATATGAGTAATCTGTCTGAGACTGTGTGAACATACCGACCCTTTCATCGGCAAGCCTGGGCATCATTGGCTTCTCGGGCAAAAGGAGCATGGAATGGTGCATTATATATGTTACAAATCCGCTGGACTCGGCTCCGCCCCTGACTTTGCCTGTTCTCTTGTAAGTCTTCTGGGAGCGGCATTCTATGTTTTCCGGGAAAGCCTTTATATAGTGCAGAAAACTTTTATTGTCTTCTATATTACCGATTCCGAAAGTGCTTTTTTTCATTTCGGCAATGCCGAAAGTTATCACATCCTTTGAGTATAGCTCGGTAACATCAATAACCGCCGAGGAGTCCTCCCCAAAGGTTTTTATGTCAAATGCATAGAATATCGGCTCAACAAATGAGTTTCTAAATGATTCGTATATAGGGCTCTCTTTATCAGCAACATTGTACAAATAGGGAGATCTGAGGTATATTTTTTTACCGTTCTCGGAGATGTCCCATCTGAACATTGTCTCACTCAGCGACTCTCCTCCGTATCCTAATCCGGCACCGGTCTGCACGGTCCTTACAACCAGCAAAACCTCCCTTCCGAACAGGTTGCGGGGGATTTCAAACAAATATTTTTCACCTATGCGGTGGACGGTAAACATCCCTTTCTGGGAAACAGCTTTTGATGTTATTACATCTTTGTAGGGTTTAAGAGGAGATGGTACTTCACTCTTTTTTGAGGTGTCGGCCTGATTCTCCTGAATTTCTTTATTGTTTTCCTGAGAAAGACCGGTGACAGAAAATAAAAGCAGAGAGGCTGCAATCGATAAAAAGACAGCTCGGACAAATCGGATAGAAGAGACATTTAAAAGGTTCATTGTGTTGTGGTTATGTTATAAAAAATGAGTAAAACTCAAATAAAATGCTTCTCTATAAGAGGCGCAAGATAATAAAAAAAAAATAATTGGGTATCAGAGTGTGTAAACTGGTTTGATAAGAAAATAGAATTCTGATCCTTTGCCCTCTTTGCTCTCCACCCACAATTTTCGGTTCATCCGGAAAATGCGTTGGTGTTTGTATGCAATGCATATAGTTTTAGTTTGAAGAACTCTTGATCTCGATAACCATATGCCATTCGTTTCATTGTTTTTATTTTATTATTAATTCCTTCCACAGGTCCTGTAGTAATATGTACATCATACCAAGCGAGTATATTTTTCATTCTATCTTTAAGGTTTATTGCAAATCGTTTAACAGCAGGGTCTCTTACGCATAACGCTTTTTCTATCCATTGAAGGAAGAATGTCTGAGCCTTTTCTTTAGATGGCTGTCTCCAAAGAAGTTTGAGCTCTTCTTTCAAGTAATATGATTGAGCAAGAGGTTTGTTAATTGATAATGCCTGTTCCAGCTTTTGCTTCATTTTATTATTACTTATAACATCAGACCCATTTTTTAACAGAAGCCACCTAGAACCTTTTATACAGCTTATAAGTTGTGATTTCTTGTATTTTACACAAAGATCCCTTCTCATCCTGTCAATAACTTCGTTGAACATTTTGGAGATATGGAAGTGATCAAGTACATGCACTGCATTGGGCAGGTTTTCGCGTACAGAAGCCATAAATGCACCGGACATATCAGTGGCCACTGCTTCTATCTGAATGCCTAATTTCCTGACTCTTTTCCAGAATATCCTCAATGAGTTCTTATCTCTTCCTTTGCCTACATGAATTATAGCTCCGCTATCAAGATCAACCACGATAGTCATATATTTATTCCCTTTTGATATAGAAAATTCATCTATACCGATACGCCTGGTATTGCGTATATCCGGACAAGAATAGTGGAGTTTAAGATACGACTTCTGGATCTCTTTGACTGTATCCCAACTCACTCTAAGATACCGTGCAACATCTTTAATTGTGGATATTCTGGATAAATCAATAACTAACTTGGCAAAGAAATGTGTGTAAGTATGCTTTTCCTTGGCAAAATTTATCTTCTCCTGATGAATACAACCACAATCATTACATTTCAACCGCTGAACTTTCATCCGGACTATCATTTCCCGTCTGCCAACAGGAACGGACTTGAAATCCCTAATAACATAACCATATTTGATAACATTAGATCCTCCACATAAACTACATTTTAATCTTTCTTCTTTCGTTTTGATGTTTATTATAATACGCTTATCTTCGTATCGTATTCTCTGTGCTTCGCACCCATGGATGCCTAGTGCAGTGCTCATAAAGCTGGTATTCATTTATATTTGATTTTAGACCTTTCAAATTTATGAAATACCAGCTTTTTTTTACTTCACCAACGCATTTTCCGGATGAACCAAATAGGTTGACTCCAAACTGTTTTACTTTTAAAGCTCAAACATAGGCTGTATGAACCTTAAGTAATGTAGTAGTATAAATAAAGTAGTAAGACATGGTTTGTGTCAAAAATATCACACACATAATC
>JALNXR010000176.1 GCA_023230265.1 Bacteroidales bacterium
TTTTGCAACTTTTGATTTGGTCGTTTCGTCTATTGATCAGATAAACGGAAATAATAACCAAATCAAAATTATATCATGAAAACCAGAATTTTTTCTACTTTAATTTTTTTTCTTGTCACTGTTTATGCATTCTCATCAGCCCCTGAAAGCTCACTAAGAATCTCTCTGCCCGATCAAAACGCATTCTCTCTTGTAAGAGAAGCCTTTGCTAAAATATCAGACAATTACCCCTGTGATAATTATCTGATAGATGGTTTTTACAGAGAGAGTATTATCAGGGATGGTTATGCAATCTCCATAAATGAAGCTATATTGGGAATCGGGAAAACCTCTTACAACAATTATATTTCTGATAAAGTAGAAGTAAAAAACGCCAGATCCACCACTCCTCTTCTGACCTCCGGAGATTCTGTGATACTCACACTCCAGGCAGGACCCTACTCTGCATTAATGACTGATATTGTAAAAAAATCCCTTCCCGGAGCCGGTAGAAACTCTGAGCTGTTAAATGACAAATATATGTTCTGGTATGGTGATCCGGAATATATAAACGGGACATCCTTTGTGACCGTAATATTTGATCAGAGATATCCCGGTGAGGAGTTATTGTGCCGTGGTAAAATATTTATTGAACCTCAAAGCAAGGCAATAGGAAGGATTGAATTCTGCATGAATGTTGAGAAAAGAGCGGACTCTTATAAGTTATTTATAAAAAAGAACCCGGCATCCATGGATATTATATTCAACACTGCCAAGTATATTGTAAACTACAGGGAGAACATGGGAAAATGGTTCTTAAGCACCTCTGAATCAGAAATTGACTTCACTGTTAACCGGATCAACAAGAGTGACAGAAAAAAATACTCTAGCAGTACAGACTATTCAGTAAAATCCCAACTTGCCGCTGCCAGCTATACCGCAGGAAATTTCAAGGCGGACAAAAGGGATATTCTTAAAGAAAATCAGCAACTATCGGAGTTTATTGGAAAAAGTTCCAAACCTGCCCGGTGGGATATACTTAATGTTACTCTTGACAGACTATTTGCCCAAAAGAGTCTTTCTCCAAAACCTGATGTCCATATTAACTGAGTGCTCTGCCTGAAAGCCACGGTATCCGTGTAAACCAGCGGGATAGAGCATCAATTCAAAATATTTATTTGACTTCTGCAGAGCATCAACAAGTTGCATGGTGTTCTGCAGATGTACATTATCATCACCTGTTCCATGTGTGAGCATCAGCAAATTAGTGTCGTTTCCCCTGTAAAGAGCCGCCTTGTTAATCACCGCACTGCCTGAATACCCGTCAGGATTTTCAGCCGGTGTATCCATATATCTTTCTGTGTAATGCGAGTCGTAAAGTCTCCAGTCATAAACCCCACCTCCGGCGATACCATACCTGAAGTAGCGTGAACCCTCTGTGACTGCAAGTGCGGTCATTGTTCCTCCATAACTAAAACCTGATATTCCTATCTTTGTACTGTCAACAAAAGGCATTGACCTGAAATAATCTGCCCATTGTATAAAATCTGCAAGTTCATATTTACCAAGTTGACGGTGCACTAAATTCATCCCCTTTTTCCCGCAATGACCGGAAGAGCGGTTATCTATACTCACCTGTATAATTCCTTCTGATGCAAGAAATTGTATTGTTGCAGAGGGAGTTCTCCAGTTATCCATAACATTTGACGAGTTGGGACCTCCGTAAACATAAAAGAGTACCGGATACTTTTTGCTTTTGTCCATATTCACCGGCCATCTTACTGCACCCGGGAGCCTGAATCCATCGGGGGTGACAATTTCAACAATTTCCGGTATAACCAGTTTTTCAAATTCACTCTTCTCTCCCATGCTATCCCCGATAATCCTCATGTTCCTGCCTTCTCCCCTCTTGATGTCAATATCAACCATCACCAGTCTGGATGGCATATCCGCTTTTGAAATAAGAGAAGCGAATCTCTTATTGGCCGGAGAGAGACTTATTGATGTATAATTGTAATCTCCGATTGATAATTTTATAACTGAGGGGGATTTATAACTCTTCTTCCAGGTGATGCAATAGAGATCATTTCTTAGGGTGGATTCCCCTCTGGAGGTGTAAAACAACCTTCCCTCTTCTTCGTCCAGAGAGATAAGTCTGGTTCCCCACTGCTCTTTTTCGGTTAGTTTCAACTGCTTATCACCCTCATATTCTACATAATAAATATTTTCCCACAAATCCTTATCCCTCACAAAATAGAGACCATTCTCACCAAGAATAAATTGTTCAATCCATTCTGTCCAGGTTGACTGATATTCATGATATAACTCTATAATGTCACCGGTTGCAACATCTGCAGAGAGAAGCCTGAGATTTTCCTGGGCCCTGTCCATCCACTGGATCATTACGGCTTTTGAATCTCCTCTCCATATGGGAGGACCAAAGTATTGATCTGTCTCTTTATTTGTTTTAAGTTCTGTAGTTTTCCCTCCCTGGGCCGGTGTAATAAATATCCCTACCAGAGGATTCTTATCCCCTGCCTTGGGATATCTGATATGATCCACTGAGCAATAAGGAGCAGAAAAGTCCACTATGGGAAATACCGGAACCTCTCTCTGGTCAAAAGAGTAGTATAACAGGTACCGGCTGTCGGGAGACCACCAAAATGCCCTGTAATTGCTTGACCTTCCAAATATCTCCTCATTATATACCCAGGAGGCGTAACCGTTGAGTGTTACATCCGAGCCGTTGAATGTATGTCTGATTTCTCTATCATTTGCAATATCTACTGTGTACAGATCATTGTCTCTTGTAAATGCCACCCATTTTTTGTCGGGAGAGAGAGTATGGTTTTTGCCACCGTTTTTCAAATATTTTTTCAGAAGATTCTCTTCTTTCCGGTCCGGCAGGGTTGTATCTTTTCTCTCACCGGTCTCTGCAGAGTAACTGTAAAACTGAGTTTTCATTCCCCTTCTCTCAGAAAGAATCAGAGTGTTGTCATCTTCCCAAACATAGGGTACAGGAATTGTTTTTATAGCTTGAGCGCCGGCTGTCAGAAACGGAATTACCAGAATCAGAGTCAGAATAAGAGTTGCTTTTTGTCTCATTGTTCAATCATTTATTTGAAAAATCGTTTGTCAAAGTTAATAAAATAGAGCTTCTCAACAGCTCTTGTCATTGCAGTATAGAGCCATTTAAGATCCTCCACAGTTACGTTATCTTTCCAGAATGGATTGTCAATAAACACCCTGCTCCACTGCCCTCCCTGGGATTTGTGACAGGTTATCGCTGTGGCAAATTTTATCTGAAGAGCGTTGAAATATTTGTCCTCCCTCACAGCCGACAACCTCTTCCTTTTTGTTTTGATATCGGAATAATCCTCATAAACTCCCTGGTAAAGAGCCCTTTGAAGCTCCTCCCCAAGCGATGCGGTTTCGCTTTCCAGAGTGTTCAGAATAATTTTGGCTGTTATCTCCATATCGTTGTAATCTCCAAAACGAAGTACAGCCTCTGCAAAGTCAAGACCATACCTGTTTTCATACCCGTATATCCTCACAATCTCCACCACATCGCCGTTTGCAATAAAATCTATGTCATTCCCCTCATCCAGAAACTGATAGCAGTTCTTTACCACCATCACCTTATCTCCCTTGTTGAGTCTCTCTTCCCGTACCAGAATAGCTGACCGGATTCCTCTGTTGTATCTGTTTGCCCTTTTGTTGGAGCGGCATAGCACAAGAGTCTCATCTATTCCCGCCTTATCAAACGAATCGCTGAGCCTTTCAATTAAATCCTCTCCGGAAAGCCTGTCCACATCGCTGAATCCATCAGTTTCAAATTTTGGAAAACCTCCCTCACCCTTCTCTATCATCCTCCTGAGAATTGTTGCGTTCCGGAGAATCCCGGAGCTCTCTGCCTGCCTCACCACTGTAGTAAGAATTGCAGTTGTTACAGTGCCATACCGGGTCAGGAATTCTGAGTCAAGGGCAAGGGAAAGTTCCATTCCAACCGGAGGCAGCTGTGCTGAATCGCCTGTCAGTATCAGTCTGTTATTCTCCTTTGAAAAGACATATTCCATAAGGTCATCTAAAAGGTTCCCGCTCCCAAACGGAGAGTTTTCCCCTCCACCCACAGTAATTAATGATGCCTCGTCAACAATATAGATAGTGTCACGGTTGTGGTTGATATCCAGAGTAAAAATGCCAGTTCCTTCACGCATTGATTTCTGCCTGTAGATCTGTTTATGAATAGTCCTGGCTTTCATTAAGGTGTAGTTAGAAAGCACCTTTGCTGCTCTTCCGGTAGGAGCCATCAGTACAAGATTATAACCGAACTCATTCATTACAGATATAAGTGCTGCTATAGAAGATGTCTTTCCGGTTCCTGCATAACCGTTAACAACCATTATCCTGCTGTCATTCTCTCCTGTCACAAAAGAGGAGAGAGTTGCAAAAAGCCTCTCCTGACAGGGAGTCGGAGTACACCCCAGCTTTTCAATCATTTTGCAGCTTATAAACTGATTTACCCCCATCTGATCATTTTTATCTCCACCTCCTGATAGCCAGCATAAGCATCAGGGGGTAAATTTCCAGACGGCCGAGCAGCATCTCAACGGAGAAAATGAATTTTCCCGCATCAGGTATGGCTGAATAATTACCCTGAGATCCAATTGTGCCAAGTCCGGGACCAACATTCCCCATGCTTGCTATTGAGCCTGATATAGCCTCGTTAATATCTATCCCTAATAAAGTAAGCAGAACTGATGAAAAGAAAACGATAGTCAGATAAAGCACAATAAAAAGATTGACCGAATAAACCAGATCTCTTTCCAGAGTGGCGTTCCCGACCTTTACCGGGCTGATTGCGTTTGG
>JALNXR010000175.1 GCA_023230265.1 Bacteroidales bacterium
GAAAATTCTTGAAAACCAGGATAAAAGAGCTCTTTATGATCGCTGGCAGTATGTAGGGCAGGAGGCCAGGTTCAAAGCGATTTCACAAACAGAGACAACGCCGATATCCTCCCGTTTTATATCAGACTACGATCTGATTTCAGGTGAATCTATATCTGTTGGTTATGAAAGTACCGGAGATTGGTTAAAAATGATCGGAGTCTCATCTCTCTCGTTTCGGGCCTATATGAATGACTTTTTCAGGATCTCAACTGTTAAAAACGAAAGAGGGATTGACTATCCTTTTGCCCGCTCAATCTCATTTTCTTTAGGATTGCGTTTCTAACCATTTAAATTTTTTAACATGAAAAATATAAAATCAATTATAAAAAGTGGTTTGTTAATGCTCCTGCTTGCCGGAACCGTTTCCTGTGAATCCTGGATCAGCATTGAGCCTACAGACCGTTTGTCAGAAGATAAAGTCTTCTCCACTCAAAAGGGATTTCAACAGGCATTGAACGGAATTTATGCAGAGATGAACAGTAACATTGTATATGGCAGTAACCTTTCAGCAGGGGCACTGGATGTAATGGGACAGTACTATGTTGCCGATATTGACGCTACATATTCCTATTATTACTTTGCACGTTACGGATACTCCTACACTCCTGTTAAAACAGCTTTTGCAAATGTTTGGGCAAAGATGTACTCTCTGATTTCCGGGGTGAATATAATTATTGAGAAGTGCGAACAGCCAAATTCTCTTACCTCGCAATATCAGAATCTGATCAAAGGGGAGGCTCTGGCACTCAGAGCGATGCTCCATTTTGACCTGCTAAGGCTCTTTGGACCGGTTATGAACAACAATCCATCGGCAGACGCAATTCCCTATATGACCTCTGCAGACCAGAATATTCAGGCCATCCTTAAGGCTGATGTTGTTATAGAGAATGTTATCGATGACTTATTAGCATCTTCTGAACTTCTTAATGGTGTTGATCCGATTCTTACAGAGGGAGTTCAGAATTTACCCTCTCCAACAGGTAACAACGATTTTAACTACAGGCAATACCGTCTTAATTACTATGCTGTGCAGGCATTGCTTGCAAGGGCATATTTGTGGAAGGGAGATAAAACCTCAGCTTTGAGAATTGCAAAAGATGTCATTGAAAACACCGCTCAGGTGTTTCCAATCGCCTCACAATCCTCTGCTTCAGGAGCATATCCTGACAGGATGTTCTCATCAGAAGTTATATTTTCTCTCTATAACACCAGCCGGATAAATGTTTACAACAGACTGTTTGCCCCGGCTCTTTCTGTAAAGAACATACTCACATTTGCAGGAACACTTGATGCAGGGAGGGTGCCTGAGCTTTATGACACTCAGAACGATTTAAGGTACAAAATGTGGGGAATTTATACCGGAGGGGAGAATAACTTGATTTTTAACAAATTTTCAGATGTATCTGTAAGCAGCGGGGATACAGATGGTTATTGTTATATGATGCCTCTTATCAGGTTAAGCGAATTGTACCTGATAGCAGCAGAGTGTGAACCTGATTTAACCCAGGCTGCATATTATCTGAATCGTGTGAGGTACAGTCGTAATTGTCCCGATGTATCACCTTCAGGAACAGAAGAATTAATGACCTATATCACATCAGAGTTTCGCAAAGAGATGATCGGGGAGGGGCAGATGTTCTTTTTCTACAAGCGTAATGCTATGCAGAATATACCCAATGGCTCCGCTATATCAGGGAATATGAATATCTCACTGGACAGCTATGTGGTACCTGTACCGGAGAGTGAAACAGACAAAAGAATGTAAATTATTAATCTCAGCATAAGATGAAGAAAAATAAATATATAATCATAATTTTTTCTCTGATCCTTTTTTGGATGATTCAGGGCTGTGAAAAGGAGATTATGAACTATCAGGGTAAACCGGGAGTCTATTTTGCAGTACAGCACGGAAGCACTGCCGGGAATGAAAACACCTGGCCGTATCAGCCCAATACAAATGTAGAATTCTTTAAAATTCAGGAAGATAGAGCAACCGTTAATATCAAAGTGATGGCTACCGGATCTGTTGCAGATCATGACCGTTCTTTTACGGTAAAGATTAATGCTGATTCAACTAACGCAACAGAAGGTGGTCACTATGAACCTCTTTCAGGAGATTTTTTTATTCCTGCAGGTGAGGCTTATACAAATGTTCCTGTTACATTGATAAGAACAGATGATATGCAGGAGAGGGATGTGGTAATTGGCCTTCAGCTGCTCCCGAATGACAATTTTGAACTCGCATTTCCGGAGTGGGA
Source organism: Bacteroidales bacterium (assembly GCA_023230265.1). Taxonomy (GTDB): domain Bacteria; phylum Bacteroidota; class Bacteroidia; order Bacteroidales; family UBA932; genus Bact-08. Next base: position 2,301 of record JALNXR010000175.1, read on the forward strand.
TGCTGTTAAAGGTCTTTTGGACGGTAATATTGTCGATTCTTTTGATGCGAGCCTCCATTCAATCGTGATCAATGATGTTATGGCTAAACCCGGCAGATGGGTCGGTGGGCAGAACAGCGACGGCTCAGAAAGTGGGTATTGGGGAGTTTTTTCAAGGGAAAAACTTGAGCTCTTCTGTGAATATTTCGATCTAACCTATGATGATTTTAACGATGCCGATAAAATGCCTTCTGTATTCAGAAAGCAGATATATATTACTATCTCAAAAGTTTTGATTAAGGCACTGGAAGAGGGTAATCCCATTCTGGAAGAAGACGGGCGGCTTATGTGGGTAAATACATGTCCGTGGAAATCAATTCCTGGAGTACCATATATCCCCCAATAGAGTTCAAATGAAAAAACATAAGATATTTATGAAAAAGATACAAATAATAATTGCCGTCTGTTTGTTGTTCCAGGGATGTGCAAAAGACCTTGGCAACTATAATTATACCGATATCAATGAAGTTGAATTTTCAAACATAGAAGAGAGTTACAATGTGATGATAAATTCAACCCCGCTTAATATCAATCCGGTTCTTACTATGAGTGAAGGAGTAGACCCTGATTCTGAAAGATTTGAATATCAGTGGGTGACAGTCTCCGTAACTGGAGAACGGGACACAATTGCAACCACCAGAGTGCTTAATTCGGTTGTTACCCTTACACCGGGGAATTATACCCTCTATCTTAAAGTTATAGATAAGGAGACTGAGGTTCAATGGACCACCTATTCATATCTCTCTGTAGGAACAATCTATACACGAGGTATAATGCTTATGGGAGAAGATGATGCAGGTAATGCAGATGCTCAGATGATCTCAATGGTTATAGATACCGTTCTTGTTGAAAATATATTAAAGAACAGCGGATTGCCCACTTTAAGGGAGCCGGTTGGTTTTATACATACCGGAATTGCCTCCTCCTCTTATTATGATAAGTGTGTAAAAATATGGGTAATGACAAAAACAGGCTCTTACTGGCTTGACCGGGAATCTATGAAAGGAACCACAGAGAACCACTTCAGCAAGATTGTCTACACTACAGAGCCCACTGCAGATCTATCTGTTGTAGATGTGGCTCCCCAGGTATATAATATCAGGGGTAATGTCTCCAGCGGATATTACAGGGCTGTTGTAACCAGCAACGGGCTGCTCTTTAATTCCGGTTTTGGCGTAAACGGAGGGGATTTTTACATAGATCCGTCAAATCGTTTGAGTACAGATTATAATACTATTCTTCATGCCTTTCCTTTTTTGTTCTACCCCCTTAAAAGCTTTTATGGAGTAGTCTGGTACGACACTGATAACGACAGATTTTTAAGGGTGACAACCACAGGGACCACCTCCAATCTCCTCACTGATTCTCCCGCAGATATATTCCCCTGGAACCAGGGTACAACTGGAAGAAAGCTGGTATATGGAGAGAATACATACAACAAAGACGGTGGAAACAACAGCGGAAACTCCTTTGCCTTGATGAAAGACAACCAGAGCAAATGGTTTATTTATAAGATGTATGCCTACGGCTCCTCGCCAAAAAAAGTGGGCTTTTATCAAATAGACCTAAGTGTTGCAACAGGATTTGCAGATGCCACAATGTATGGTTTCTCTTCAACAAGGACGCTCCTTTTCTATGTTTCCGGAAACAAACTTTATGCATATGATTATGATCCGGGAAATGAACGATTATATCAGTTCAATCTTTTCGGATCAGATGAAATCTCTATGATTAAATTTGATACACAAATAGATCCGGATGCCAATGCACTCTATGTAGCTACTTACAACTCTGCCTCAAAGGGGAAACTGCAGCGTTATTTAGTCAATTCCGATCCAAACACAGTTATACTTACACCTGATCCGGTCAATAGCTGGAGTGGCCTGACAAAGGTTAAAAATATGAGTTGGAGGGGAGGTAAATGATGAGGTTTTTAACATTGATATCACTGGCTGTTTTATTATTCAGTTGCAGCCCTAACCTATACACTATCAAGGGTAAGTGCGTTGATCCTACTGCAGAGGGTAAGGTCACCCTTATTGTTCGTGGAGAGAACAACAGAATTGATACAGTTGCAAAAAGCAGTATAATTAACGGCAGGTTCATAATTACCGGAAGTGTTCCTTCAGTTACAGAGGGTTATCTGTTAATCAATGACCGGATGAAGGATTATATACCTGTTTTGCTGGAGAATAAAAATTACAAAATGGTTATTGATGGAAATGTAGTATTGTCTCTTACAGGTACAAAAGAACAGAATATACTTGATAAATACATCCGGACTCGTATAGATCAGGCAAGAATTCTTGAAGAGTTTCGGGCAAGACCTCTGGATGAAAGAAGAAATGATTCAATCAAAAAAATCTATCAGAAATTAGATAATCAGATTGTTCCAAAAGCAAAAAAAGAGCAGTCAGAGATATTGGAAAAATATCCCGATAGTTATGCCTCTGCATTTTTTCACACTTTGGATATGAAGTCAATACCCTTGGATGAATTGAAATCCCAG
>JALNXR010000177.1 GCA_023230265.1 Bacteroidales bacterium
TTGAACAACTCTGCTGGAGAATTAACAGTAAAGCAGAGGGAGGCAAGATGGTCATCGAGACATCCAGAGCCTCTGATCCCTTTTTTGTCAGTCTGGCCACACTCTCCCCGGAGGAGAGGGTGGCAGAGATTCTTGCCATGTTGCTCAGGGAGAGGCAGGAGTTTGAATATCCTCCATTTACCAGACAGATAAAAATCTCCCTGAGATCCCTGAACAGAGAGAAGCTCGATAGGTTCTCCCAAGAGATTCAGAAGAGAGCCGTGCACTGGAATGTTATGGATTTCACCGGCCCCTACACTCCTGCTTCTGAGATGATCCGGGGCGAACATCAACTTCAGTTCAGGATTAGATTGAAAAGAGAAATTTCTGTCCAGCCTGTAAAGCAGGAGATCCGCAAAGATATATCCGGGTGTGCCAGGCTGGTGGGATCATCAGTAAGAATATCTGTGGATGTTGACCCTTATTAGTTAGATTGCAAAGAAAGATTTTTTAAATTTGCAGATTATGGGAAAAATAATTGCAATAGCAAATCAAAAGGGGGGAGTGGGAAAGACCACCACTGCCATAAACCTGGCAGCTTCACTGGCTGTACTTGAGAAAAAAGTACTGCTTATAGATGCCGACCCTCAGGCAAACTCAACCTCCGGATTGAACTTCGATCCTGATTCTACCACAAAAAAGACAATATACGAAACGCTTATCGGAGAGATAGAGCTCAGGGAGATACTGGTTTCGACGGAGATAGCCGGTCTGTCACTGGCCCCCTCCCACATTAACCTTGTCGGGGCAGAAATAGAGATGCTAAATATTGCAGAGCGGGAGAGAGTGCTGGGCAAAGCTCTTACCTCTCTCAGGGAAATGTTCGACTATATTATAATCGATTGCTCACCCTCCCTGGGGATTATAACAATCAATGCACTTACCGCAGCTGATTCGGTTCTGATTCCTGTGCAGTGCGAATATTTTGCGCTTGAGGGGCTGGGAAAACTCCTTAATACCATTAAACTTGTTCAGAACAGACTCAACCAGTCCCTGCAGATAGAGGGCTTTTTGCTGACAATGTTCGACGGCAGGCTAAGGCATGCCAATCTGGTGGTGGAGGAGGTGCGCAACCATTTTGGGGATATGGTATTCAACACAGTGATCCAGAGAAATGTGAGGCTTAGTGAAGCACCCTCATTCGGTAAACCGGTAATCCTTCATGATGCTGTTTCTACGGGCAGTAACAATTACCTCAATCTTGCAAAAGAGATTATTAACAAGAATTCAAATTAATGCGGCCATGAAGAAATCAGCACTTGGAAGGGGACTCGGAGCTCTGATATCGGATGCGGATAAACTCTCCTTTAACAAGCCTCAGATTGCAGAGGCACCTCTGACTCCGGCCTCGATATCCGAAATACCTACCTCTAAGATTGACTGCAACCCTTATCAGCCCAGAAGCACTTTTGATGAGGAGAGCCTCTCCGAACTGGCAGAATCTATCAAGAGTCTCGGCCTTATCCAGCCTATTACAGTCAGAATAACCGAGACCGGCAGATATCAGATAATCAGCGGAGAGAGACGTTTCAGAGCCGCTCTGTCAGCAGGTCTGGAAAGCATCCCGGCTTACATACGCAAATCCGATGATCAGGGGATGCTGGAGATGGCTCTTGTGGAGAATATTCAGAGGGAAAACCTGGACTCTATAGAGATAGCGCTCAGTTTTCAAAGACTCATACAGGAGTGCAGCCTTACTCAGGAGGAGATGGCATCAAGGGCAGGAAAGAAGAGAGCCACGGTGACAAACTATCTGAGATTACTGAAACTTCCGGCGGAGATACAGTTAGCAATAAGGGCAAGGGCAATATCCATGGGACATGCCAGGGCTCTGCTCGCACTGGAAAATGAAAAGAGTCAGCTTAAATTATGCAACCGGATTATCGAGAGGGATCTCTCTGTAAGGGATACGGAAGAGGCTGTTAAAAAGCTCTCCGTCAAGGTCTCAAAAAAGAGCAGGAAAGAGGAGGAACAGAGTGTGGAGCTGGATGACTCCTGGTACCGTCTTCTGGAAATCTTTGGCAAGTACTTCAACAACAATATTAGTCTAAAAAGAGCAGATAACGGAAAAGGTTCAATAACAATCAGGTTCACCGACGAAGAGGAGATACGGAATTTCCTCAGGGCCCTTGAGCAGACAAATCTTTAGTGTCTGATGAAGATCCGGTTATTCATATTTCTGCTGATAATGTTTATCCCTCTGCTCTCCAGAAGCCAGGTTATCGGCACAAACACAGCCGGCAGCGGAAGCGGGTGGAGACTCAACAACAGCAACCAGCAAAGCACTGAGGATGATACCACTGCAAGGAAGCCATCGTACACAATTAAGAGGTACTTCAAGAGCCTGGCCGGAAAGGACAGCATGAGCATAAGCACGATGTGGCTCGGTTCTGCTATTCTGCCCGGAAGTGCCCAGATTTATAACCGGGAATACTGGAAATTACCCATAATATACGGTGGTATGGCAGGTATGATCTACGGAGGTTACTCCATGAACCAAAAGTTCCGGGAGAGCGGAGAGCAGAGACACAAAACCTACAGTTCCCTCTTTTATGCCGGTGCTTTTCTTACCTACTGGGGCTCTATGATGGACGGGGTTACCAATTACAAGTACCACAAAGATGTGCTGCCGGCAAGAGCATCCCTCTACTCTGCTCTTCTGCCGGGTCTTGGACAGGCTTACAACGGGACCTACTGGAAAATCCCCATTATTTATGGGGGCTTTATTACCTGCGGATATTTCATATCTTTCAACAACACACAGTTCCGTCGCTATAAAGCTCTCTACATAGAGGCGGCGGAGGGAGGATCAGGCTCCGGCCAGAGATATAGTCTGGAGACTCTCAAATACTTTAAGGACAGCTACAGAAGATACCGGGACTACTCAATACTCAGCGGAGTGTTGGTTTATGCACTTAACATCATAGATGCCAATGTGTTTGCCCATCTTCAGGATTTTGACATCACCGAGGATCTCTCGGCATCATTCTCTCCGGCGATAATGATGCCCGTCAACAATACGTTAGTTTCAAACATCAATCCCTCCGTAGGAATGCGGATGAATATCAGATTTTAATTATGAGAATCGTTACTTTTTTATTGCTTTTTTTTACTTTAACCTTTAGTGCAGAACCGCTTAGCGGACAAATATTTCCCCGGAAAAGACCCGGTAGAAAGGATCTGGAAAAAGAGATTGTAAGATTAAAAAAGAGTATTGATTCCCTTAGGACAGAGTTGGAAAACAACACTATACCTCTCTCTGACACCACCTCTGTTTACGATACAATAAATCCCGGCAGCCTTAGTTTTTTTGACAGCGAGGATTTTCTTGACCCTCATATTTCTACTGACTCTCTGCTTAACATCTATTATGTACAGAAAGCTCTGAGCCTTGAGAATACCATATCGGTCAATCTTGACAGTACTGTTTTTACCTCTGACATTCCTGATTCTGTATTCATAGAAAGACTTAAGGCTATTAACTCCTTTATCCCCCTCCCCTACAACAATGTTATTAAAAACCACATTATCTACTATACTCAAAAGATACCCAACAAGATAGACCTGATTCTGGGCCTTTCGCACTATTATCTCCCCATGTTTGAGGAGATTCTGGATATGTATGATCTCCCAAAAGAGCTCAAGATAATGGCCATAATTGAGTCAGCACTGAATCCCAGGGCAGCCTCCAGGGTTGGGGCAAAGGGGATCTGGCAATTTATGTACAGAACAGCGCTCCAGTATAATCTAAAAATAAACTCCTATGTTGACGAAAGACTGGATCCGGAGGCTGCCACACATGCCGCTGCAAAATATCTTAAGGATGCATACACAATTTTCGGAGACTGGTCCCTGGCAATTGCCTCCTACAACTGCGGGGCAGGGAATGTGAACAAGGCCATCAGAAGGGCCGGGTCCAGGGATTTCTGGACAATATACCCGTACCTTCCAAGGGAGACAAGGGGTTATGTCCCCTCCTTTGTTGCGGCAATCTATGCACTCAACTACTACAAAGATCATAACATCACTCCCAGGAACATCTCCATGCCTGCACATGTAGATACATTTCTTATACACAAACCTCTCCATTTCGGACAGGTAGCTGAGCTGACAGGATTGTCCAAAGAGGAGATAGGGGATCTGAATCCTCAGTATGTAAAAGAGATCATACCGGGATCTCCTGAGGGTATGATTCTGAGGGTTCCCTTTAACTATACGACTGCCTTTGTTAATGCCGAAAGTCAGATGTACGGTTACAAGGATTCTCTCTTTTTTGGAACAAAAGTGGTAGAGGAGACAGTTTCCCAGTCGCAGAGAAACTCTGTTACACACAGGGTAAAATCCGGAGAGACAATGAGCAGGATAGCTGTAAAATACGGTGTAAGACTCTCCGATCTGCAAGCCTGGAACGGTGTTAAATCAAGAATTCATCCCGGTCAAAGGCTTATTATTTACACATCCCGGCCTGTTAAGAACCAGAGCTCTTCCGGCAGTGTCAAATCTGCTTCTCCACCGGCAACCAAACGCTCGGGCGGATATATTTATTATACCGTTAAAAAGGGTGATACATTATGGGATATATCAAGAAAATTCGAAGGTGTCACGCTTAATGAAATCATGAAACTCAACGGTTTAACCAAAAAGAGCAAGATACATCCGGGTGCAAAGATCAGGATTAAACCGGCTTAAAACCTTATCTGACTCACCCTTAGTTTTAAAACCTCAGCCTAATCTGGAATTTCAGCTCGCTTTTTACCGGCCCGCCAATCAGGTCGTTGCCCTCTCCTATTACAGTACGGTCAAAGTA
>JALNXR010000007.1 GCA_023230265.1 Bacteroidales bacterium
AGTCATACTCGATGAATATGGTGATAAACAGTATGATAAAGGAGACCTGAATTCAAGGCCTCAGCATCTCGGCAGACATGTTATCTGGGAATACGAACTGGATATGGACAGAACAATAAGAAACACTCTTGCAGCAACAGCATTTGCCGACTTTAGCATTTTAAACGGATTAACATTGAGCTTCCGTGGCGATATAAACTTAAGGAGTGTTGAAAGACATATTTATCGGAATTCTGAAATTGGCGATGGCGCAGGTACAGGAAGAGCACAGAAAGCGATCTACAATTACAAAAATTACACATTTCAACAAATTCTTAACTGGAACAGGGAATTTGGACTTCACAATGTTGAAATGTTGGTAGGACATGAGAATTTCAGTTACAACTATGCCTACACATATGGATTCAAAACGGATGAGATATTCGTCGGAAATAAGGAGTTTATAAACTTTACGACAATTACAGATCTTTTAGGTTATCAAAGGGATTACCGTACTGAGAGTTTTCTTTCAAGAATCAGGTACAACTATGACAACCGCTACTTCTTTGATGCCTCTTTCAGAAGGGACGGATCTTCAAAATTTCACCCTGATAACAGATGGGGAAATTTCTGGTCAGCAGGAGGAAGCTGGTTAATTTCAAGTGAACCTTTCATGGCATCTTTAAAGAAAAGTGTTGATTATTTAAAACTAAGGGCTTCTTACGGAGAGGTTGGAAATGACGGTGGAACAGATTATGAGGCAATTGATTTTCACGCTTATATGCCTCTTTATTATCTTAATCAAAATGGAGGAATGGGTGCTTTATACAGAATTCAGAATGAGGCTAACGATTTAGTCTGGGAATCTTCAAACTCATTTGGAGTTGCATTGGAGGGACGCTATTTAAACCGGATGAATCTTACAGTTGAGTATTTCGATAAACGATCAAAAGATCTCCTTTTTGATGTATACTTCCCTCTCTCTGCAGGTGCTACAAGTACAGAGGATGCGGAATCAGTAGTTAAAAAAAACCTGGGCTCAATATCCAACAGAGGAGTTGAGTTGTCAATGGACATTGATGTTATACGAAACAGGAACTTCAGATGGAATATAGGACTCCTGGCAACTCGCCTTAAGAATAAGATTATCACCTTACCTGAAGAAAACAGAGAGAGAGGCATAGTCATCGGTACTAAAAAATATTTAGAGGGGCACGATATGTACAATTTCTGGCTTTACCAGTTTGCGGGGGTTGACCAGATGACAGGAAACTCTCTGTATCTGCCGGATTATGACCGTTATTATGTAGGAGATGCTGTGGAGGGAAAGAGCCCGATACCATCTCAATGGCTCGTCACCATAAATGGTGATAACTATACGAGAAACACTACATACGCCAGGAAGGAGTGGAGTGGAAGTGCCATACCCGATTTGTACGGGAGTCTGACAACTTCACTTGCATATAAAGGTATCGAACTCTCAGCACTTTTCACATATTCTATTGGTGGCAAAACACTTGACTATGCATATCAGAGTGTTATGGAGGTAACAGCCAATCCACATTCATTGCACAAAAATCTTCTTAATGCATGGGACGGTATTCCACAAGGGATGACAGAGACCTCCCCGGACAGAATCAATCCGGAGGGTATCCCCGTTTTAAACTACCAACTCAGCACCTACAATGATGCTCTTACAAATCGATTTCTTTTGGATGCTTCCTATTTTGTAATAAAAAATATATCCTTAGGATACAGTTTCCCTCAGAGGTTAGTTAATAAGATGAATGTGAGCGGAATAACCGCAAATCTTGCTATTGAGAATCTGGCAACTTTTACAAAGTTAAAAGGGATGGACCCACAACAGGCTTTTAACGGAATCAACGACAACGGTTTTGTAACAGCAAGAATTTTTACTTTGGGACTTAATATAAAACTATAAATTTTAAATGTAACTATTATGATCAAGATATTTAGAATTTCACTGATGGTATCTCTTGTACTGTTCTGTTCATGTTCCAAGGATTACCTGGATACTAAACCGACAAACGCCTCAGATACTCCATCAATATTTGAATCAATAGAGAATGTTAAAGGGGCAATAAACGGCTTAAGCAAACTTATGACTATACAATACCTGGAAAGTCAGGGTTTTAATGGAGAAGGAACAATAAAGATGTATTATGGGAATTATCCCGGAAACCATTTTTCCATGAACCTTCCGGGATGGTCAGTAATAATTAACGGTGAGTACAGGGAGATGATATCAAGTATTTACCTTTATTATCCCTGGTTCTATTACTATAAAATTATCGGGAACGCAAACACTGTGATTACTCATATAGACAATGTTGATTGTTTACAGGAAGAGAAAGATTTTGCAAAAGCCCAGGCACTTACATTCAGGGCCTATGCATATTTTATGTTGTCGCAACTTTATTGTGCACGATGGATGGACTCAAACAACGGAGCCTCTTCCGGACTCGTTCTAAGGCTAGATGAATCATCGGGAGAGATGCCGCTGTCAACATTGGGTGATGTCTATTCCAGGATATACACAGATCTCGATGATGCCATAGCTTTGTATACATCATCAGGAGGGAGCAGACTTGAAAATTTTGAAGCTGACATCAATGTTGCTTATGCAATATATGCGAGGGCGGCTTTGACAAGGAGAGATTATTCCACAGCTCTCGATATGGCAGTTGATGCAAGAGATGGCTATCCTCTGATGTCATCATCAGATTATACAGACGGATTTTATTCTCCGACAATTGAATGGATATGGAGTAGCTTTGGAGGTTCTGATGAACAACTTCATTATTACTCTTTCCTTGCTTTTATGGCCTATAACTCCAACGCTTCTATCGTAAGAATATATCCCAGGTGTATCAGTAAGGAGCTTTTTGACAAGATTCCCGCAACCGATATTAGAAAGAGCCTCTTTCTTAATCCTCAGGGCTACTCTTATAATCAGTCAACAGGTCTGGCCGGGAGTGCTCTCAAGGCAAAAGCATTTGAATTATTCCGTGATATCTATCCGACTTCCAATGTATATGCATATATGCAGTTTAAGTTTGAAGCAGAAGATTTGCCGGGCGTTGGATATATTCCTCATTTCCGGTCTTCTGAGATGTACCTGACAGAGGCAGAAGCTTGCTATTTCCTCAATGATATACCAGGAGCGCAGCAAGCCTTGAACACTCTTAATGCGGCAAGAGATCCCGGTTATACATGTACCAGTACAGGACCAGCTCTGCTTGAGGAGATAAAAATGTACAGGGCACTTGAGTTATGGGGTGAAGGATTTGACTGGTTCGATCTTAAAAGATGGGGAGACAGTATAAGCAGGAAAAGCTTTAGTAACGGTGGAAACTTTATTAGTGTTCTTGCAATTACAAGAGGGCCGGAACATGGTAATAACTGGATATGGAAAATACCACAGAAGGAGACAGATTATAATCCTCTGGTAGAATAAGAGATGATCACTTCAGGGGAGCATAATTGTCACTCCCCTGAAATTTGATTCTATTGCCGGGATTGCTGCAAATCCTTGATGTGAGGCAAAGCACTCATAAACTGCTGAATGGACAGAGCTTGTAAAACACAATCATTCAATAAGGCAGATGCAGCGGTTAATAAAAAATTTTTATGTACCTGACCAGAAAAATTGAAATCTGTATTTACGGAAAGGAACCCGAAATAAAGGATGCTTTTAGGAAACAATTATCGGGATGGAGAAACATTGCAAGAAGTACTGCAAATGAAGTTTTATCATATTTGTACAGTATTGACAGGCTCAGAAACACTAAACTCTCAGAAGAGAGAGACATCGATGATTTTTGCACACCAGACAAAAAGAGTGATTTCATAAAGGGAAGCTATTCTGTTGCAAACAATTTCTTTGTAGAAAGGATGAGGGGACGAATACCTGCAGATATTTCAAATTGTCTTTTTAAAAGTGTAACTAAGAGATATTTAGCATCCAGATATGACATTATTAAAGGAAAAATTACTCTTCCGATCTACAGGAATACAATCCCTCTGCCCTTCAGCTCTGTTTCCTTGAAAAATCTGCACTGGGACGAATCTGACAAAGGATTCATATTTAACCTTTTTGGGATAACACTGGTGATAAATCTGGGACGCGACAGGAGCAACAACAAAAAATTAATTGAAAGTTGTATGCGTAAAGAGATAGAATTATTTGAATCTTCAATAATTATTGATGATTATTCAAATAAAATATTTCTGCTTATGACCTACAGTGGTACACCAAAAGAGTACCGGCTGGATGATGACAGAGCTATGGATGTATCACTTTCGGTTGACAACCCGATAATTGTGAAATTTAACGGTGAGATTAAGAAAATCGGGAACAAAGAAGAATTTCTTCATCGCAGACTGCAAATTCAGGCGGCCAGGAGAAGGGCTCAGATCAATTCAAGATATCTGTCAGGGGGAAAGGGAAGAAGAAGAAAACTGTATTCTGTATATAAATTCCGTAATAAAGAAAAGGATTATATACTGACACGGGTTCATACATATACAAAAATGGTTGTTGATTATGCAGTTAAAAACAGATGTAAAACCATAATTCTGATGAATCAGGAAGAACAGGAACAATCTGTTAAAAACGAACCTTTTCTGCTTAGAAACTGGAACTATTTCGGAATAAAACATAAGCTGGAATACAAAGCAAAACTTAATGGAATAAATATCGTAATAAAAAAAGTTATTTTGATGTTGGCATTTGTGATCCTGTCCGGTGCATTGTATGGCCAACGGATCGATATCTGTAGAAATGCTGTACAGACTGTGATATCGGGTATTAACTCACATACTTCAGAACAAGTTATTAATCTTCTGTCAAAAGAGTTTTCAATATCCGGATATAAGGGAGATATAGCCAAAAAGGTTGTGGACATTTTGATCAGACAGCTGAACGAAACCGTACTGACGGCAAAGGAGACAGGTTGTGATCAAATTAAAGAAGGATTAAAACTGACCTATGATTTTGAATACAAAACATTAGGCAGTAAAGAGGCCTTTTTTGTCTTTGACAGCTTAAACCAGATACTTGGATTATCATTACTCGATATTAAAGTTAAAACGATGGGTAATACAGAAATTGTAAAAGATACCGCGCAAAAAATCCGGACAATTCCTTTCAAACTGGCAGGCAGGCTTATTACAGTGGATGTACTGATAAATGATACAACAAGGACATTCCTGCTGGATAGCGGATCTCCACGGATAGTGCTCAATAGTAAGTATTTCCCTTCAGAAAATCCTGAGAGTAAAAGACTTTCGGAAGCAAAAGGTGTTGGAGGAAATATTCCCGGGATGGATCTGTATCATCTCAGGAAATTCTGCTGGGCCGGGGATGTTATTTACGACCAGGATTTTATTACAGTTGATCTTACTCATCTTGAAAAATCAAGAGGAATAGTGATTTATGGAATGATCGGCTATGAATTATTAAAGGATTATGACATTGTTTTTGATTATCAGAACAAAAAGCTGACACTTGTCAGTCCGGAAATGTACGATATGTTTAAAAGTTCTAACCTTAAGGGGATGAATTTTATTTCTGTTCCGTTTGAACTTCGGAAACATATTCCTGTAGTTAAAATCTCTGTTTTAGGTAAGCATTTCCGTTTTGGAGTTGATTGCGGAGCAGAGGCAAATCTGTTTCTTCAGGATTACTTTAATGAGCTAAAAGAAGGCGATGCTCTTAATGGATTGGAGGAGTTAACATTACGCGGTATGGACAACAGTGAAAACAAAACAAAAGTTGCTCCGATAAGAAAAATTACAATTGGCGACAAAGAGTTCGGGGATTTGCAGTTTGTTTTTGCTGATATTTCACATCTTAATAAAGGACAAGAACAGCAACTGGATGGTTTATTGGGTTATGAAGTACTGTCAAAACAGATCACCGTGTTGAGTTACAAAAGGAGAGAATTGATTTTTACGGGTAATTTTCCTGATGATTACGGAAATAATTGATTTAAGAAAGATTTATTGTAAATTCGGCCAAAGGTTCCAAAAATGAGACTTACACACGATACCTTTTATGAAAAAGTCCTCGAAAAGAAAAATCTTTTCTGGATTTTAAATATTTCGGGATGGCTTATTCTTACTCTGCTATGGATAGCTCTTTATTTTCCTGATGATTTCAAAAAGGGAGAATATGGATTTCTTATTTTTAAATATTTTAACTCCAATTTCATTATTCCCTTTATCATTACAACAGGTGTCCGTTATTTATTTAAAAGAGTCAGCAGAAAAAACTATACACTGTTAAAAATTTCAGGAGTAATTATAATATCTTCGCTTATTGCCTCATTTCTATGGTTTTATATCGACATTCTCTCTACAATTATAATCTTTGGTGACAACCTTTACTCTCTTTTTAGCATACCTGTAATGAAAACAGTACAGAAAATAATCAATATGTCTGTACTAATGTCGCTATGGGGAGTTCTCTATTTTATTATAAATATCTTTTTCGACTGGCAGGAGGAGAAAAGATCGAAAGAGAGGGCTTTATTACTGGCTACGGAGGCCAGACTTGAGGTACTTAAAAATCAGATCAATCCACATTTTCTTTTCAACTCCCTAAACACTATCTCGGCTCTTATAGAAGAGAATCAAACCAAAGCACAGATTGTAATAGATGAGTTATCCGGCTTTCTTAGATATACTCTTACAATCAAGAGCAGTCAGAAAATAAAACTGCGGGATGAGATTAATTTCATTAAGCATTATATTAAAATTCAGTCAGTGAGATTTGAGGAGAAGCTGGAATGTATCTTTGATATTGCAAAAGATACAGAAGAGTTGTGTATCCCTCCAGCAATTCTCTATCCCATAGTGGAAAATGCAATTAAACATGGAATAAACACAAGTGATTTTCCCTTAAAACTCTATGTTTACTCTTTTATTAAAAAGGACGTGGATGATTCTTTTATACTCGGAGTAAAAAATTCCGGATTGTGGATAAATACTTCAGATACCGGGAAAGGGACAAATACAGGTATTAACAATGTAAAAGAGAGGCTTTTCTGCGAATATCACGGTGATGCCGGTTTTAATATTATTATCAAACCCGGATTTGTAGATGTACAGATTTCCTTACCGTTACAAGAAAAAAATGCAGTCAGAGTACAGGGCAATAGTTGTGGATGATGAGCGTCTGGCCAGACAGAGACTTATAAAGATGCTCAACAGATTCGATAATATTAAAGTTATCGGAGAGGCATCAGATGTAACATCTGCAAAAATTTTGATAGAAAAGTCAAAACCAGACATTATTTTTCTGGATATTCAAATGCCCAGACAATCCGGATTTGATCTGCTGGAAAAGACCAGAATAGATGGCAGAGTGGTTTTTGTTACGGCATATGATAACTATGCAATCCGGGCATTTGAAGCAAATGCACTGGATTACCTTATGAAACCTGTCTGTGCTGAGAGGTTGGAGAGGATGATAAGTAAACTGGATAAGGAAGCTGGTGATGATTTTTTTCTTTCAAAATTATCATATCAAGACAAACTCTTTGTTTCTGACAACAGACAAATGAGGTTCATAGATATTAAAGATATAACACATATTCAATCAACGGGCAATTACTCAAAACTAGTTCTTAATACCAACGAGAAAATTTTGATATACAGACCATTAAAAGAATGGGAAAAGAGATTGCCAGGCACGAAATTCTGCAGGATTCACCGTACTGCAATTGTGAATATTGATTATATTGAAAAGATAGAGAAGTGGTTCAATTACTCTTGCAGGATTTATCTTTCCGGGAACAGCAATCCTTTGTTGATGAGTAAAAGCTATGCTGGAATATTCAGAGAGAGATTCAGCTGATTAATAACTGATTAATTAGTCATTCAGAGGATAGAGATATGATTGTGAAAATTTTATTATCTTTAAATTAAATAAAACAATCATGAAAAATCCATATATGAAAACTTTGTTAATCGCAGTGCCTCTTTTCACTCTCACTGCCTGTGCAACTATCCCCAGAGGTGCAGTTGCTGTAAGCCCATTTGATGTAAACAGATACCTGGGTGTATGGTATGAGATTGCAAGAATGGACTTTAAGTTCGAGAAGGATCTGAACAATGTCACTGCAACCTATTCCCTTAACAATGACAATACTGTAAAGGTCCAGAATCGCGGATTCAATTACATCCAAAATGAGTGGAAAGAATCAATAGGTAAAGCCAAGTTCGTCAATAGGACTGACGAGGCAAAACTCAAGGTCTCCTTTTTCGGCCCTTTCTATTCCGGCTACAATGTGATTGCTTTGGACAGCGAGTATAAATATGCCCTGGTTGCCGGTAAAAATCTTAAATATCTGTGGATTCTTTCCCGCGAGAAAACAATTCCGGAAGATATAAGAATATCCTATCTGAATATTGCCAAAGATTTGGGATACACCACAGATGAACTGATCTGGACCGGGCATGACAAATAGTCCGGATAACTATTTAATAATCCTTATCTCTGAGGTGAGAGCAATTGTTTTTTTGTAAAAAGCTCTCACCCCACAGTATTTCTCCTCTGATAACTCTACAGCTTTCCTGAGTTTGTCCAAAGGAAGGTCTTTTCCTTTGAACTCATAAATAACATGCATTTTCTCAAACTGAACGGGATGTTCATCCCCCAGATCACCTTCAACTATTACATTCAACCCGTCAGGTTTAACATGCATCTTATCCAGTATTGATATAACATCCATGGCAGTGCATCCTCCCAGAGCTGAGAGCATAAGGGGCTTTGGACGGGGTCCCCTCTCTTTTCCCCCAAACTGAGGATCAGCATCGAGAATTATTTTGTGACCGTTTACTTCAGTTTCAAAGGCCAGATCTTCCAGCCATCTGGTTTCGACAGATATTCTTTTCATATTAAATCGTTTTATTTTACTGTTAATCTTTAATTTAATTTATAAATAACACCTTTGTCGCTTTTTTGTTCCGGATAATCTCAAAGTTACCTGTTTTTTTTGTATTTTTAGGAACCTGTAATAAACACTACTGATCAATGGATAAGCTGTTTTACATAACAATAGGGCGGCAGCTGGGTAGCGGTGGAAGAGAGATAGGAGAGAGACTGGCAGCCGGACTTGGGATTAACTGCTATGACAAAAAGCTGATAGAGATTGCCTCATTAAAGAGCGGACTCACCGAGTCAATACTGGAGAAGGCTGATGAAAAACGGAAAAATCCTTTACTTGGTGGATATTTTGAGCTGAGCAGCACACTTCTGAATAATTATGCCAATAACCGGCTTAGCAGCGAGATGATCTTCTCGGTACAGAGTGAAGTAATAAGATCCCTGGCTGCCGGCGAGTCCTGCCTGTTCGTAGGCAGGTGTGCAGATTATGTGTTAAGGGATCAGAAATCTCTTCTCAATATTTTTATCACTGCAGACAGAGAACAGAGGATAGAAAGAGTTTCTTCAAAGGAGGTAATTCCCCTGAAAAAAGCTTCGGAAATTATTGATAAAAGTGATAAAGAGAGGGCAAGTTATTATAATTATTTCACAAGTAAAAAGTGGGGTGCGACCTCCTCGTATCATCTGTCTGTCAGCTCGTCTTTATTGGGAATTGAGGGGACAGCATCTTTTCTGACAGCTTTTGCAAAAAAGTATTTTGAGCTGTAACTTCCTACATTATTTAAAAACAAGGAGTTGCCTGCAAAAGACAACTCCTTTTGAATAACGGAAAGGTCGTGGTTATTTGCTGATTTTCCCGGTTATTTCTTAATCTTCTTAAATATCAAATCCTTATCCAGTTTCTTTGTGCAGAAGAACCAGTCGTAACAATGCATCTGATCCTTGCTCTCCATCCTCTCCCTGGCAACACCGCATGAACCTGCTGTTGGGACGATTACATCATCTCCGGGCCTCCAGTCTGCCGGAGTGGCAATGCTGAATTCGTCTGCAGTCTGCAATGCCACAACTGCCCTGTAGAGTTCGTCGAAATTACGGCCAAGGCTCAAAGGATAGTAAATAATAGTGCGGATGATCCCTTTGGGGTCAATTATGAATACTGCTCTTACCGCTTTTGTATTGCTTTCTCCAGGCATCATCATACCGTATTTCATTGCAACTTCCATTGTGATATCTTCAATAAGCGGGAATTTTACTTCAACATCTTTCATCCCTTTGTACTCAATCTTCTCCTTTATAGTGCGGAGCCATGCGATATGGCTATAAAGACCATCCACAGAAAGACCAACAAGCTGGCAGTTAATTTCGTTGAACTGCTTTTCCAAAGTTGCAAAGGTCATGAATTCTGATGTGCATACAGGTGTGAAGTCTGCAGGATGACTGAAGAGTATCACCCATTGTCCCTTGTACTGTGACGGAAAATTAATTTCTCCCTGGGTTGTTACTGCTTTGAATTCCGGAGCTTTCTCTCCGATACGGGGCATCGAGTAGCTTTTTTGTTCGTTTTTCTCTTCCATAAATAATAGTTTTAATGGGGGTTAATAAAATATATTTGTTAGTTATTTGTTCGCTGTATTGCTTTTGTGTTTGATAAATTTTCCATTTATCTGAAGGGTTATATTATCAATTACAAAATTGTCTATTGTGTTGTTTTTAAAGTAGGATTCTATCAGTAGGTCGAGTTCCTGATTGGTGTAGTCCTCAATAAAATCACATTCGGTGCAGTATAGATGATGATGTCTCTCTTTTATTGCTTCGTACCTCATTATGCCCTTCTCGGTTTTTACCTTTCTAATAAGACTGTGAGCCTCCATAGTGTCCAGAACATTGTAAACCGTTCCGGTGGAGATACTTGGGCTTTCTTTATGAATATACCCGATTATCTGTTCTGCTGTAGGATGATTGTCAAGTACAATGATTGATCTCAAAATTGAGCTGCGCTGAGGAGTTACTTTTAACCCTGCTTGACTGATTAATTTATGTAAATCCTTTATGGTTAATTTCATAAGATTATAACATACTTTATATAGGAATAATTCCTATATAGGATAGAAACAAAATTACTAATAAAAAGTTTAATTGACAAATAAAACTTTTTTGGAAATGTACAATAAGAGTTGAATCTGCTTAACAGTCAGGTCAGAGTAAGAAATGGAGCAGATAAAAAAGAAAAATAGGATTAATTATTTGTCTCTTTGAGAATTACATCATGAGCTCCTCCTTCAATGATGCTTGTGGAGGAAACGAGAGTGATTTTGGCAAGCTTTTTTAGTTGGGGGATAGTCAAAGCGCCGCAACTGCACATAGTGGATTTTATTTTACCCAGTGTTATATCCAAATTGTCCTTAAGTTTGCCTGCGTATGGGACATAGCTGTCAACACCCTCTTCGAACTTGAGACCGCTTCCGCCACCCATATCGTATCTCTGCCAGTTCCTTGCCCGTGCAGAGCCCTCTCCCCAGTACTCTTTTACATAATTGCCGTTAACTATAATCTTTTTTGTGGGACTTTCGTCAAAGCGGGCAAAGTACCTCCCCATCATTATAAAGTCGGCACCCATCGCCAAAGCAAGCACCATGTTGTAATCCTGGACTATACCTCCGTCAGAACAGATAGGTATATAACATCCTGTTTTCCTGAAATATTCATCTCTGGCTTTTGCAACCTCAATTATCGCTGTGGCCTGACCTCTCCCGATTCCTTTTTGTTCCCGGGTTATGCAGATGGAACCTCCGCCTATACCCACCTTAATAAAATCAGCACCTGCCTCTGCCAGATAATTGAAACCCTCCTGGTCTACGACATTGCCTGCCCCAATCTTAACTTTAGAACCATATTTTTCCCTTACAAACATGAGTGTCTCTTTTTGCCACTCAGAAAATCCGTCTGATGAATCTATACATAGCACATCTACTCCGTTCTCCACCAGGCGGGGAATCCTCTCCATATAATCCCGGGTGTTAATCCCTGCACCAACCATAAGTCTTTTATGACTGTCAAGCAACTCATCCGGATTGTTCTTGTGGCTGTCGTAGTCTTTCCTGAATACAAAGTATTTAAGGTTTTGGTGTTTGTCAATTATTGGAAGTGCATTTATCTTATTATCCCAGATAATGTCATTAGCCTCATCAAGTGTAATTCCATGCTTTCCTGTTATGAGCTTTGTAAAAGGGGTCATGAAATCTCTGACCTTTTTATCCGGGGCATCTCTGTCAGTTCTGTAATCCCTGCTGGTTACCATGCCGAGAAGTTTTCCGTTGGGTGAGCCGTTGTCTGTGATACCAATGGTAGAGAAACCTGTCTTTTCCTTTAGTTCAATAACATCCTTAAGAGTGTTTTCCGGAGTGAGGTTTGCATCGCTCTCCACGAATCCGGCCTTGTACTTTTTCACCCTCTTAACCATCTCTGCCTGATCTTCTATCGGCTGTGAACCGTAAATAAAGGAGAGACCACCGTTTCTGGCAAGTGCGATTGCCATTTTGTCATCTGACACAGACTGCATTATTGCAGATATAAATGGAATATTCAGGGAAATTTCCGGCTTCCTGCCTTTATTGAATTTTACCAGCGGTGTTCTGAGAGATATCTGGTCCGGATTACACTCTTTGGTGGTAAGACCGGGTATTAAAAGATACTCATTAAAAGTCCTTGAAATATCATTTATAATATTTGCCATGTCTGATGCTGTTTAGAAGTTTGGCAAATTTAGGGAAAATCGTTTAAAGAGTTAAATTTTTTGGATCATTTGCACTTTTATCATACCTGAGACCCTTAAAAACAATGGCTCCTTTCTTACATGCATCGGTGCATTTATTACATTGAATACAATCGTAATGAGAAAGAGACGACGTTTTTCCCTTTCTGTCAACCGAAATTGCTTCTACAGGACAGGCTCTCTGGCAGAGACCGCACTGATTACATTTTTCCCCGTTGATACTCCTTCTTTTGATAGAAAACATTGAGAAAAACCCGAGCAATACTCCGTAAGGACAAATAAACCTGCAAAAAGGCCTCGGTATCCAGAAGCCGATAATCAGGATTACGGCAAGGTAGATCCATGCAGTGATTCCCATAGCCCACAAAAGTTTTGCCTCAACGGACTGGCCTGTGATGAAATTGATAATTTGTCCGGTCCAGCTTTTACCCAGAAAGAAAATTGCTTTATAGGGCTCAAGCTCACAGATAAGGTAATATTTTGAATAAACGGCTGCATAAATTGTGGCTGCAAGTATCAGAACAGGTACTATCCTAAGGATTTTGTTAATCTTTTCCGGTATTCTGATCCGTCTCTTTTTGCTGTACATAAGGTGCTGGATTGCACCGATCGGACATCCGGATGTACAGAAAATTCTTCCTGCTATCAACGCAATTATCAGTGGTGTGAGGAATATAATAACTGTTGCCAGTCCCACCATCTCAGGGCTTAATATCCCCATGGTTATATTTGTGACTGCTCCTACAGGGCATATACACCCTCCCCTCAATATTCCAAGATATATAAGTGAAATTATTGCCAGAACAGATAACCACCTGGAAGGTTTGTGACCAATAACAAACATTAATCCTATTATAATCAGGAAAATCAGAATTGTCATATCCGCAAATACCATAAATTCCGGAATCGGGTTGTACTCAACCGGAACATAATTCTCGCGGTATTCCCATATGTCACCATACTCCTGAGTCTGAACAGATGTTTCTGTTCTTAATATTTGCGACTGAGCAGATGCCGGAACAGTTGTAAGCACAGGTGAAATAATTATTAAAAGAGAGAAAATTCCCTGTTTTAAAGAGTGTTTAAGTCTCATTTTGAAAAGTTTTTGCAGTGATAGGATTTGAGCTGAAATCATTAATAAGATTCCAGACCGAATTCTCCTTTGTAATCATCTTCAGAGCCTATATAAACCTGTTCAACGGCATTTTCGGGACATTTGTCCGCGATGTTGCAGCTGTTGCAGAACAGGCAGAGATCAGGCCTTATTATAAGAAACATGGAATGGGTTCCCTTATCTGTGCAGTTCTTAACACAAAGTCCGCATCCGGTACATTTCTTGTCATCAATGGTGTAAAAAAAGTAACCATCAGGATCGTCAGAATGAGCGACCCTTTTAACAGCATCATATTTGCATACTCTTTCCCCGTCACTCATTACCCTGTCAGAGGCTATATCCTTATTGATTATGTGTCCGTAGCAAATTACGCAGTTGGAGCACTTTTTCTGGTCATTCACAGCTTTTACTGCAGACGGGGTCCTGACACAGGCTGTTTCGCAGATACCGCAGCCTGTACACTTCTCTGGATTGATAGCCCATACATAGCGGCTTTTAGGGCCTGCATTGGCAGCGTTAAGATGATTGGATACAACCCTGTATGCTACTCCGCCAATTACAAGGGTGCAGGCTGTCCTGCCAAGATTCATTAAAAACTTACGTCTGTCCATTCAATTACTTCTTTGAGCTTTCAGAAAACCGGAGAGGAGTCCATTTTGCCGGGTGCACAAAACCTTTGCTTATCAATCCCGCAGGTGCATTGTCACCTGAGAGTTCCAGAAGGGCTTTCTGCAGACGGAGAGCCTCCGATTCATTTACTTTTGACATATCAAGGATCACAGAGCACAAAGGTGTCTGTTCAGTCTCCCCGATTATACTGAAATCTTCGGGATTTGCAACATCAACCGCGCAACTTGCAGTGAGGGTATAATCAGAAATCACAGCCACATCTGCATCCCCATCCATAAGTATATTAAGGTTTTCAAGACAGCTGGATTTGTTAATTATCTCGGAGGGGACAATATTGTCTTTTGCAAGGAGTGTAAGTGGTGAGTGGTACTTTTCATATGAATCTTGCTGCCCTGCAACAAACACTTTTCCGTTGATCTCGCTCATAGAGTTAAGCGGGGAGTCCTTTTTAACAATGAATATACCGGTCAGCCACTGGTTGTTGTTGATATCAAGTAAATCTGCAATCCTTTTTAGATTCTTATCCCTCTCCTCAGACTGGTTGTAAACCTGATTATAAATCAGCCAGGGTTTGCTTATGAATCCATCGTACTGTCCTGATAAAACAGTGTCAGCAAGATCATACTCCTCAATAAAGTAGGTTATTTGCAGGTCGATATTGTATTTTGATTTAAGCAACTCCTGCAGTTCTGCGTAGTCCCTGGAAGCAAGATCGTGAATGCAGGAGCAGGCGGTGAGTTTGCAATAGGCTTCGTTGACAGCCAGTTTAACCACCAAAGGCTGGTCAGAAGTGGCTGCTGTGATGTTTTCAGCAGGTACAAAAGCTGTTTCTCCTAAAGTGTTGTCAGAAACAGACCTGTCGTTACAGGCTGCAAACATAAGCATGGAGACCGCAACGACAGGAATTATATAAAGGATTTTAATTTTGGTCATTATTTTTATTAAATGGCAGTTATGCATTTGATTATACCTTCTTTGTCAGAAGCGAGATATATGTTGTTATTCTTGTCCACTACTACCGGAATATGGCTGCAACCTTTAACAAGTTCGTCTATACCTTCGATTATTTTGGCTCCCTCTGCACTGTAGACTTTAATTCTGGTAGGATCTTTTTCTACAGTCACAATTCCTCCGTTAGAAAGGAAATCTACGCTTACAGGATTGCAGCAACCGTGGAATTCATCCAGACCAGAGCCTCTCTGTCCAAAAGAAAACAGAGGTTTTGCATCATAATCAAAACAGTTAACCCTGAATGCGCCGAGGTTGGCAACCAACACTTCATTCCCTTTTCTTATGCTAAAGTCAAGAATACCGCAGCATGTGCGAAGGTTTTCAATTGAAGATCTCTTCACACCGGTTTGTGAATTGTATATTACAATGTGTCTTCCTCTTGTATCAGCTACAACGAGTGTTGAGTCAGACACTCTGGCTCCGGTGGCTGTTACAATACCTTCCAGTTTTACTTCACGCAGCTTCTTGCCGTCAGTAGAAAACACCTGGCATTCAACCCCAACAGGAGTAGGGACCTGGACAGTCTTTCCGCGGCGCTCTACAGTTTTATTCTCAGTTACCGATCCTAAAACAAAAATATTATTTAAAGCATCTGTTGCAATCGCAGAGGGTTTTGATGTCATACCTGTTTTGAATGTTTTTTTAATTTTTCCTGAAGGATCAATTATCAGGACATCTCCTGTGCTTTTAAGGGCACATATGTTGTTGTCTGACAAAACTGAAAGGTATACAACCTGACCATATTGTTTTCCGGCATAACTGTTATCAACTTTATATGCAAGGTTATGAGCGTCTTTGATGAAATCTCCCAGACTTACCTCTGTCTTTTTCATTTCATCCAGATTTTTGCGTATCTCTGAAACTATGGTAGTTGTTTCAAGTTCTTTATCTAATAGTCCCAGATATTTTGCAGTTTCCTCAGCACTT
Source organism: Bacteroidales bacterium (assembly GCA_023230265.1). Classification (GTDB taxonomy): domain Bacteria; phylum Bacteroidota; class Bacteroidia; order Bacteroidales; family UBA932; genus Bact-08. Next base: position 16,348 of record JALNXR010000007.1, read on the forward strand.
TTTCCACTGGTCATCTGTTTAACAAGAATTGCAGAATAATAAGCTTTGGGGTTTTCTTTAATAAAATCAATTCTAAGCTGTTCATACTCCTGGTTAAACTTATCCATTAACGAGTTAATTTCAGCTTCTCTTTCTGGTGTGACTTTATTTCCGCCTCTGTTGTAGAGCTCTTTACTCAACTCACCAACCTTATGCAGTTTCTGAAGTTCCATAGCTCTTCTGTTCAGCTCCGTAACCAGGTCCTGTGTCTCACCTCCGGTAATGGTTGCCTTGAAGAGAGAATCAACGTGTCCGGTTAACGTCATTTTACTGTTGTCGGCATAGAACATTGCATATGCCCTGTCCCTGCCTTCCACCATCATCATATACTGGACAGGCTGGGTTAAATTGGCAGAGAATTCAAATTTTCCGTCCTTTAACAATACAGTGTCTGTGTGAGGTTTTCCGTCGTAAGAGGTTAAATAGATTGTTCCGTCAGTGATACCCCGGATGTTACCGGTAAGTTTAAATCCTGACTGATTGTTACATGAGGTCAATGAAATAATCAGTAAAACAGAAAGCGAAGCAAAGAAATTAATTTTTGTTTTCATATAATGTTAATAAGGGTTTCCTCCATTTGATATAGTATACAAATGAAATTAAAAAAACCCTAAGTACAAAAATAAATTACTTTTTTAGTGATGCTTTTGAAAATAGATGTTCCGGTATTACAATGTCAAACCTGATTGTTGTAATTATAAATTCAGTGCCATCTCCTTGCTTGAGCATATCCTTGTATATAACCCTTTTAGGGAACCACCTTCCACCAATGTAAGCAATGTCGCTCATTGTAGATCGCTTCAAAAGCTGCCCACCTCTGGCATAAAGTTCTTCTTTAAGAGGAACATACCTTTCTGAGTCAATCCATATTTTTCTTTTCGCATAAGCAACATCATCGACATTTGCAGTAAGCTCAAGTATCCATACATTCCTCATGTCAACAACTTCACTGCCGGTTACCTTTGAGTTGTAAATGTCTGACAACCTGCGGTCATCCATCATATCCTCGTAAGAGAGATCGGAGCCCATAACTGATTGCCTCAGCATATGTCCTGAGATCTGAATGATGCGATCTGTAGAGGGTGAGTAAATCCATAGCTGATTTTCAAGCTTGAGCATTTTTGTCCCCTGCTCTCTGGCCGGCGAGATATATTCTGTGAAAGACTTTTTGTCACCCTCACTATAGGATTTTGAAGAGATCTCTCTTATACCGCGTTTTCCGTGAATTATCATTTTTGACTCGAAAACTCTGTTTTTTGACGAGAGGTTTCTGTCTACTTTTTCAATGATATCCTGAGCATTTGGTTGAGAATATGCCTGAATGCTCAGCAGAGTAATAATTATTGTAAATATATATTTCATATTTGGTGTATTTATTATGCTTCCAGCTCCTTAAACAAAGCAGCAGTCTTGCGTTTGTATATACCTATCCCAGACAGCATTGTCCCGGCAACCGTTGATATTACCCCGGGAATAAATCCGATGTAAAAGTCCGGTAGAGTTATCCGAGCCTTAACGACATCCGGCATCATTATACCCGTGGTTGCATTTTTTGTAAACTCGCTTATGTCCAGACCGTAAGTCTGCATCAGCCAGGAGAGTCCAAGACCTGCGGCAGTCCCTGCAACTGTTCCTGCCACACCGATTATTATCGATTCATATATCATTGATTTATAGATGTGGTTCTTCTCTTCTCCTATTGCAATCCTTATGCCTATTTCTCCGTAACGGCGCAAACCGCCAAGCAGACCTGCGTTCCAAAGCACAAGAGACATTGCCGTCATAAAAAGAAGCGTTATGATCATTCCCATAGTTTTTGTAAGATCAACATACAAAGAGAGTCCCTCTTGGTCTCTTAACCTGAGCATAACCGGAGAGAATTCGCCGGATTGGTCCGGAAGTTCTTTATTAAATTTATCCAGTACACTTCTGGCAATTTCATCATCGTAATAACCCATAGGGAAAAATCCTACAATTTCTCCTGCAGCGTCGAACATATCAAGCGCAGCACGAACATCAGAAATATCGGCGATTATGCTACCCCGGTCCAGGGCTGTGTTTCCAAATCTTACTGTTCCGGCAACTGTAAGGTTGTAGAAGGTCATACTTCCGTTCATTGTCGAGCTTATGAGAGTGACCTTGTCGCCAGGATTCACACCTAATTTATTGGAGAAGAGTTCACTTATCAGAATCTCCCCGGGGGAATCAGGCAAGCCTCCTCTCACAAGAGATTTTGTCAGATTGAGGCGAGAGGCTTCTGTTGATCCTGTGGATAAGAGATCCAGTCCGATGCCCATAGCTGTTCCCTGGCTGCGGGTCTCTCCGCTTTGGTCGGGAACATCAATCAGACCTCCGAATTTGATTCTGCACTCCCATTCCATTTCAGGAAACTTTTCCCCGAGGCTGTTTTTTAGCTCAGAGGCCTCAAGAATTGAGAGATCTGCCGGCATCTGCGATATATTCTCGGCATAGGCTTTTGTGACAACTTTTACGTGGCCTGTGTTAAAGCGTGCTGTTTGCTCAATCATATCCACCATTATCCCGTTTATGTAACCCCTCATAAACACTGCCAGCATTACACCGATGGCCACAACTGCAAATGGAATCAGACTTCTGCTTTTATCCCTTATCAAGCCTTTGAATAAAAATTTTATCATTGTATTTTCCCCCTTAATGCTTCTGTCGGACTCATTTTTGAAATTTTTCTTGAAGGCCAGTAACTGACAACTGTTGTGGCAGCAAGTACTGCCAATGTAGTTCCGGTAATTAATGAAATGCTGTAAACAGGATACATCGTTTCTGCAATTGCAAAACCGTAATCGGCAGAGGAGGCGCCAAGTGAAATGCCATTAGAAGCAAACCACATCAGCAAAGGTATTCCGTATATCGAACCTGCCACGGCTGCAAGAATGGCATACATTGCCCCCTCAATAGTGAACAGCCACACTACCTCTGCCTTGGTGTAACCCAAAGCCACATATGTACCTATCTCCTTCTGCCTTCTGAAAATCGAAAGGACTTGGGTGTCAAATACTGCCAGAAGAGCCAGAATTAAAAGGATTATATAAAAAATTGACTGTGCCGTGGACTTGGTCTTTATCATCTCTTCTATCTCCCTGACAAGAGTGTCAAAGGTCATCAGTTCCCAATCGGAGGTTTCTTTTCTTTCTGCATTTATATCCTTGAATGTGATAACAGTGGCCTCTCTTGGCATTGAAAGCATATTTTGCAGTCTTTCGAGAGGGATCCAGATCTGTCCCACATCCACTGTAGGAACATTTGTGACGAATATTCCGGCTACGAATATATCTGCAGCATCAAAAGTCCCTTTTGAATCTCTCCAGCGGAGCGTGACATAATCACCCTTTTTGAGGCCACTAGATTTGGCCATGTTGGTTCCGATTATTGCCGGAATTGCAGATATAGCCGTATCTAAATAATGTGTTGGCAATTCCAGTAGTTTTTGCTTAGGATCAATCCCCTTAATGAGAATTGAAAGCATTCTTCCCTCAGGGTAGATTGTGCCCTGACTTATCAGCATCGGAACCATACTCCCATTCCCTATACCGGTTGAAAATTCTGATGGTATTTGAGAGTGAGCTTCTTCCAGAGAGAAAGGATCATATGGGTCATACTTTTCGTTCCAGTACTGACCTCCTCCGATCTCCCAGGATGCCATATCATTTTTTGCCTGCCGGTCCCAACCCACAAGGATTCCCTTAGCCGCAATAATAATCACAAACGAAAAGGAGAGAACAATTATATTGAGCCAGGTACGCAGACCTGCTCCTATAAGATTTTTAAATGCCAGTTTAATTGCAAGTTTCATCTCTGTATCTAAATTATCTGATCCTTGTCGATCAGTCCGTCCTTGAGATATATCTTTCTTTTAAGGTAGCCGATGACTTTTTCATCGTGAGTTGCAAATAGAAAAGTTGTGTTTAAGTCACTGCAGAGTTTTACCATTGTTTTCAAAATATTGT
>JALNXR010000178.1 GCA_023230265.1 Bacteroidales bacterium
TTCTCAGTGAGCTTGTCATCAGAAAAACTGATTTTTCTTCTGAACTGCTAAACGAACTGAGAGGTGAGATTGACGAAATTGATGACCGGTTTGTGAGCCTGCTCTCAAGAAGGATGGAGATTGCCAGAGAGATAGGTCTCTATAAAATTGACCACGATATGCCGGTTTTGCAGCCTGCCCGTTACGAAAGAATGGTTACAGGAAGGGTGCTCCAATATTCGGGAGAAGAAACTGAGAGGCAGTTTTTAAGACAGCTTCTGGAGGCGATCCACGAAGAGTCTGTCAGGCAACAACTTGAAATTTTTAATGGAGGTCACAAGAAGCATTAATTGCGCATTCTTGTTAGTCATATCTTTAAATATAAATCTCAGGGAACCGTGACATGTCAGCAAATTTTGTAACATTTTGATAGTTTGCACTATATATTTATTTTCAAAAACTATAGTTTTTGAAAATTTATCTATATCTCTCAATGCCAGGTGATTGCAAAATTTGCTGTCATGTTGCTTTTTCCGGATGAACCACAATTCTTAACCGCCGCTCACGAGATGTAAAATCTTAAGATCATCTCCATCCTTCACAGTAGTAACAGAGTAATCCTCCTTTCTCACCGGCGAATCGTTAAGCCTCACTACCAACATTTTGAACTTAAATGAGCGAATCTCCATAATCCGGGAAATCGTAAGTTCATCCCCTTCAAAATATTCCTCCCTATTGTTAAGTGTTATCTTCATGTTCAATTACAATTAATTCTGACCTCCAATAATTCTGACCTCCAATAATTCTGACCTCCAAATAATTCTGACCTCCAAATTCTCTTGTGCGACCCTAATCCCAGTCACCATTGATTAAGTCCTCAGCTAACATTTTTGCTTGTGTTATTACAGTTGTGCTACGCTTATTTCTTAGGTAATTTCTTAGTTGCTTTTTCAATTTTCTTTTGCTCACTTACCACATGGCGTTCGAGTTTTTTAATATCCTCTGAAGGTGGCAATTCTTCTGGTTTAATACCCCGTTTACCCAGCATATCGCGTACACTGGTATTGTTTTGTATGTGCTCGGCTGTAATGAAGCCTTCACCGAATAAATCTTTGTTTTCTACATTGTAGTTGGTCATTTCGACAGCCAAATTTTTTGCAGCAACGGTTAGCGTCGGAAGGAAATCGGCAAGCGGACGTTGAGATTTTATTCCCAAACGGTTTTTCATGTCTTCGGTAGTATGCCCTCCAAATAAAGCTGTATCACCCTTAGAACGTATACGCCCAAATCCTTTATCATCAACTCCTCTTTCGTAGATGTTTTGTGAAAGTTGTTTTTCCGATACCCTTAATTTGTCTCTCGTTTCCAGGCGGGATAGCAGATTCAGCCGTTCTTCAATCAATTCTGCCTTACGGGTTTGTACTGCAAAATAGCTCTGTGCAAAAGCGATTTCTTCTTTTTTAGGATCTCCATTTTGAGCTATCAAATAACAAGCATAACGGGTAAGCAAAACATCTGTAATTTCACGTTTACCCCCTTTACCGATTCCGATCATTTTCGTGACCTCACGAAAATGATCATCTAAATTGATTTTCTGAGCTTTGCACGAATCTATCGCACGGTTAATTGCTACAGTAAAATTTTCCCATCTGGCATAACCCAGCAATTCCTGTAATTCCCGGGCAAACCAAACTTCCACTTGATCACTTTCTCCATCATTATTAATATGATGGACAACAGTATCAAACACTGATTTTAGCTGATGTATCCGTTGTATATCCATAATCTTCATTCCTCCTTGCACATTATTATATTCTTGATCTATCTTGTGTTATTCTTCACCCATTAGTATCCTTACCACTGTATCTGCCTGCAGTGCCGCCACGGCTGTTACTTTTGGGGCCAGAGGTGGCAGAGTTTCCGACACTTCACTTTCAAAATCCCCGCATATAAATAGGTTGCCGCTTCTTACAACAGAAATTTTATCAAATCCCCCTGTTCCTCCGACTCCGGATCCGGCAACAAGTGGTATCTTCGGGAAGCGCGATGTCATCTCAGAAATAAAGCTCATCTTTTCAGATGCTTCGTCAAAAGCCTCTACCACGACGTCACATGTGGAGAAGAGCAGAGGAATGTTTTCCGGCGAGATTTTTACACAGTGCATCTGCAAAACAGCGTCAGGCTCTATCCTTAGCAGATTATCCCGGAGTGCCTCAACCTTGGGCATACCCGCCTGATCTTTGAAAAAGAACTGTCTGCCCAGATTTGGAATTGAGACAGTGTCAAAATCGGCAATTATCAGCTTACCCACCCCGGAACGGATCAGCATAGCAGCTACATTTGATCCCAGCCCACCTGCACCTGCAATTCCCACGCATTTGAGGGCTAAAACTGACCTTATCTCTTTAATTACTGACATCTCTTTCTAACCTGCAGTTTTAACCGGCTGTTTTGTTATTTGACAGGGTTGAATTCCGGTTTTGAAATGTTGCACACACCGTTTTGCAGGGCTTCTAAATTTTTGTAAATTTACAAAATATAAATTTCAAAATATTATGACAGATTACAAACTGGTCAGAGATAACAGGAAACTGCTGGCAACCTTCCCTTATGAATGGAAACCGATGGATAAAGGTTACAGTGATCAGAGCCTATATATCAATGTAAGCGATTGCAGGATGGAGGTGAGGGAGATATCCGCCCGGACAAAAGAGAAGTTTATAGGTGGCAAGGGATACGGACTCAGAATGTTGTGGGATGCTGTAAAACCTGATACAAAGTGGCAGGATCCGGAAAATGAGATTGTAATATCAGGTGGACCATGTTGCGGTATAACCCAGTATTCAGGCTCCGGAAAATCGATTGTTGTTGCAATCTCCCCACAGACCGAGAGGATCATTGACAGCAATGTGGGCGGCCATTTCGGACCGCATCTCAAAATAGCCGGTTTTGATGCTCTGGAGGTACAGGGAATCTCAGGGAAAGATGTGATTCTATACATTAACGGAGTGGATCACATTGTGGAGATTTTCGAAACACCGCGGGAGCTGAGCTATGATTCACACCTGCTCGGCGAAGAGCTTCTGGAGATGTTTGCAGACAGTGAGAAGGACAAAATTAATGTATCTGTTGTGGCAAGCGGAAAGGCCGCGGACCATTCACTGATAGGAATGCTCAACTTTACATTCTGGGATACAAAGAGAGGAAAAGTAAGGCTGAAACAGGCAGGCAGAGGAGGATTGGGAACCCTCATGCGTTATAAGGGGGTAAGGGCTATAGTAGCAAAAGTGCCAAGAGTGACAGGCAATTTCAATAATGTCGCTGACTTGGAGGCAATTATGGAGAGAGGAAAGAGATTCAACAAGGAGATGAGGGAGTTGGATGATATTCAGTGCCAGATGAGAAAAGTTGGAACCGCCCATCTTATGGGAGTGCTCGAAAAGTATGATATTCTTCCGGTGATGAATTTCAAATACGGAGATCACAAAGATTGCCCCAAAATTGATCTGGAGGTCTGGAAGAAATTTTTCACACAGGGAGTTCCTGACGGATGCTGGATTGGCTGCAACATGTCCTGCGCAAAAGGGGTTGACAATTTTGAGCTCAGAACAGGTCCATATAAAGGAAGTAAAGTGATAGTTGACGGACCTGAGTATGAAAATGCCGCCGCTCTGGGATCAAACATTGCTGTGTTTGACCCGAGAGATATCATAGAACAGAACTTTTATTGCGACACATACGGAGTATGCACCATAACCTGGGGAAACATAGTTGGATTCCTGATGGAGTGCTGGGAGAACGGGGTGCTGAATGCTGAGCGTACAGGCGGGATTGATCTCTCCTGGGGGAATGCTGATGCTTCTCTGGAACTCCTGCATCAGATGGCAAGGGGAGAGGGCTTTGGTGTCACTGCAGGACTGGGTGTAAAGAGGCTGAAAGAGATGTTTTATGAAAAGGGATGGGGCGATAAGAGGTTCCTTGAGGATATCGCCATGGAAAACAAAGGGCTGGAATATTCGATGTATCTTTCAAAAGAATCTCTGGCACAGCAGGGTGGGTACGCCATGACAAACAAGGGGCCACAGCATGACGAGGCCTGGCTCATTTTCATGGATATGGTAAACAACATGATCCCCACATTTGAGAACAAGGCAGAGGCACTTTACTATTTCCCCTACTTCAGAACCTGGTTCGGGCTGGCCGGATTCTGCAAGCTTTGCTGGAACGATATTGAACCGGCGGACAACGCTTTGCAGCCCGAACCCAATAAAGTTCCCGAGCATGTTGATAATTATGTAACTATATTCAAGGCTGTTACGGGTAGGGATTTCGACAAGGAGGAGATGATAAAGATGTCTGAAAGAGTATACAACTTCCAGAAAATTTTTAATATCAGATTGGGATACGGACTAAGGGAGCATGACCGCCAACCTTACAGGGCAGCAGGTCCGGTTACAAAGGAGGAGTTTCTGAGCCGTCAGGAGAGATATGACAAACAACTCAGAGAGTTGCTCGGGCTCGACCCGGCGGTTATGACACTCGAGGAGAAGATGGAGAAACTGAGAAGTTACAGGGAGGACCGGTATGAGAAACTGTTGGATGCAGTTTACTTCAGAAGGGGATGGAACAGCAACGGAGTTCCAAAGATCGAACATCTTAAAAAAATCGGGATGGATCTTCCTGAACTGATTGAGGTGGTAAAACCTCTTCAGTAACTTAAGTGAAGAGATAAGTGAATAGATACAGGTTCAGGAACCAGACCGATTCAGTAAAAGAACAGATAGCTAAATTCACAACCTTAT
>JALNXR010000179.1 GCA_023230265.1 Bacteroidales bacterium
TATAATTATGTTGCATCAGGTGCTCCTGGAATGATTATACAAAACCAACCAGCCATTGTATTGAATCGTTGGAAAAATCCCGGGGATATCACTGATATCCAAAGATATTCAAAGGATTCCGGTGATCCCTGGAAGGCATACATGAGAATGCAAGATAGTGATCGTGTTCTAACAGATGCCTCCTATATCCGGCTTAAAAACCTTTCACTCACCTACACTTTTTCTGAGGAGAATGTTCGGAAGTTGCACCTTCAGGGACTAAGTCTCTATATACAGGGACAAAACCTGTTAACCATTACAAACTATCAGGGACTTGATCCTGAAACCGGAAAAACTACCCTGCCGCCATTAAGACTGATAACAGGTGGCATTCGTATAACACTTTAACCTTTAAACTATTGATGTTATGAAAATTTTAAATATTAAATATTATATCTTACTGGTAGTGTTGATCTCCTCTTGTACAAAATTTGTGGAGATAGATCCGCCACGCACCGCACTGGAACGGGGTACCGTTTTTGCCAACCAGGAGACTGCCGAGGCTGCCGTGCGGGGTATTTATTTTACACTAAACGGCGGAAGTAGCTGGTCCTCCTTTGCCGGAGGCATCGGGAGTGTTACCTTTTTGTCTGCGCTATCCGCCGATGAAACAGAAAATTCTTCCGGAGACGCATCTTATGTTTTGTTTGAGAATAACACCTTACTTTCTACTACAACTTTTCTATCAGAACTTTGGAATCAGATGTACGAGACCATCTACAAAGCCAACGCTGTGATTGAGGGGGGAAACAATTCGGAAGAGTTGTCATCAGCACTTAAAAGCAAATTTGAAGGTGAGGCTAAGGTTATCCGCGCCTTTTGTCATTTTTACCTGGCCAACCTGTTTGGCGATGTGGCTTTAATTCTAACTACAGATTACAAAATAAACAACGTAGCCGGAAGAACAGCTGTGGCTGATATATACGAACAGGTTATCACCGATTTAAAAGATGCACAGACCTTATTACAACCCTCATACAATACAGGAACAATTGAACGGGTGAGGATAGACTGGGGTGCTGCAACGGCTCTGCTGGCAAGGGTGTACCTTTATAAAGGCGACTGGGCCAATGCAGAGATACAGGCCACCGATTGCATCAATGCAGGTCCCTACAGCCTGCAATCCAACTTGGACAATGTCTTCCTGAAAGGAAGTTCAGAGGCAATATGGCAGTTAAGTAATGACAAGAGCAACTCCGGGGATGCTATTGCTTTTATTAAGAATAAGTATGTAGTGCTTCGTCAGGATCTGCTTAACGGCTTTGAAGCCGGAGATAAGCGTAGAGTTAATTGGATCACGGGAATTACTAACACCGCCAACTATATTACAAATAAACATAAAGCAGCCAGCAGCAGCCCCATCACAGAGTACCAGATGGTATTCCGTCTTGCAGAGCAGTATCTGATCCGTGCCGAGGCCAGGATGCAGCAGTCTGGAAAAATTGCTGAAGGTATTGTCGATCTGAATATTTTACGGACAAGGGCAAGGGCTACTGTCACTGCAGAGGTCCCCAACCCCTTACCAGCCTTGTCAACCACCATGTCAAAAAATGATGCATTGGCAGCATTGGAACAGGAGCGCAGGATAGAGCTGTTTACCGAATGGGGGCATCGCTGGTTTGATCTGAAACGAACCGGCCGGGTTGATGCTGTTATCGGTGCGTTAAAACCAAGCTGGACATCAACGGCTGCCCTATACCCCCTTCCTCAGAACCAACTGTTAAATAGCGACTGGGAGCAAAACCCGGGGTATGATGAATAGATAATTTGAGAATGTCCGGAAAGTCTACTTTGAAAGCATGAGGGTAATGGCACTTTTCTATCGGACTTTCCGGATACGCTCTCAATTATGATATTCTTTAATGAATAAACAATTTAAATTCAGAAACTTAATGAGATATTATTTCCCATCTTGTCCATACAGGTTCATACTGTATACACTATGCTTGCTGCCTTATATCAGTTGGTCACAGCAAAAAGACACCTTGAAAGTTATAACTTCTTGTGAATATGATAAATGGTACCACATGGAAAACCGGGAGCTTTCCCAAAAAGGAAGCTGGTTAAGTTATTGCTTGTATTATACGGGATCAGATACACTTATCATTCAGCAGACATACGGAAACAAAAAGTATATGATTGCCAAGGCCGGCGGGATGAAATTTTTGGGAGATTCCCTTGTCTCCTTTAATCAAAATGACAAGAGTTATTTAATGTCGTTAAACTCGGGACGGAAGGAAGCTTTTTCTTCCGGCACCGGGTTTCTGGTAAGTAATAACGAACAATATCTTATGGTATTCCATAAGCCTTCGGAAAAGTTGGTATTAAGATCTTTGCAGGATAACGATTCTCTGGTTCTCACGGGGATTTCGGAATACTTTTATAATCCGGCTTTCGAAGGTGTTTGCACCTTTTCATCCGGTAAAATTGATATCATCAGGTTGGAAAAGGGCTTTCATGTGAAAAGCATCCCGGTTCCGCAAAACAGGAAGATTCTGGAACTTAAATGGCATCCCAACGGGAATCTTTTAGCCTATACTATGGGACCAGCCCAAAATTCAAGGGACACAACAGATGTGGGCTTAGTAGGATATTACGATTTAAATAAAGAAAGGAACTGGTATTTAAACCCGGCTGAAACAGAGGGTTTTCCCCGGGGACATATCCTTATTTTGAACTGGAACTATCCCCTGGAGTTCTCCCCTGATGGGAAGCATATTTTCTTTGCCCATAAGCCTGAAATTATTGCGAAAGATAAGGAGATACCGGAAGTATGGAAATCGGATGATTATTATATGAGGAAAAGTATTTCAGCATGGAGTAATGATAATCCCAGGATAAGCATGTGGAACCCTGCCAATAATAAATATTTATTGGTAACAGATCAAAATTTTCCGGAAGCATTTTATGGCCTGAACAAAGACTATACCTTGGTTTATAATCCTGCTAAATATAAATACAGGTTATATAAGTTTCATAATACTTTTGATGTATATTTAATGAATCTGGAAAGTGGAGAGAGAAAATTACTGATAACCAAGTTTACCAACTCCGTTGGAAGTTTAAATATAAGCCCTTCCGGAAGATATGTGCTGTATTTAAAGGATAAGCAATGGTGGTGCTACGATACACAAAAGGATCTGTTGTATAATCTTACCGAAAAGCTTGAAACAGTTTCGGGTATGAAAAGAGGAGAAAAACCTTTGGAATCTGTACCGGAAGGATGGACACAGGATGAAAGGGCGATATATATGCATGACCAATATGATCTCTGGGAAATTACCATAGATGCTACGCCTTCTGAGCGAATAACCCTTAGAAGGGAAAATGGAGAATGTTTTAAGCTGATTAATAATATCCTAGGAGCTCCATCAGACCAGAGAAATAACAGGGGGATATATCTGGACGATTCGATATTGTTCTTTGATGTCAGAAAAGGAGATACAATGGGGTATGCATATAAAAATGCCGATGGTAGAATCGTATATATCAATATGGATGAATGTTACATAGAATGGCCAAAGATTGCCTTAAAAATTGCCTTAAATAACAAAACCTTAAGCTTTATCAAGGAAAATTATGATATCCCTCCAAGGCTTATGGTATATAATGTGGATTCGGACACTTTATTTCAGGCTTTTCAAAGTAATCCGCATTACAAAGAATATCAGTGGCATGAAAGAAAAAGGATTACTTATCACAATAAAAACGGGAAAGAACTTTCTGGTATTCTATATTATCCTATCGGATATCAAAAGGATTCCCTATATCCTATGGTAGTGCATGTATATGAAAAACAATCTCAATACTGGCATCAGTACATCAATCCCTCCTTTTATAACGCTTCTACGGGGTATAATCCGATCAACCTGACGTCGGACGGCTATTTTGTTTTTTTACCGGATATTGAATATGAGATTGGGGAACCCGGTTTCTCCGCAGCAGATTGTATTATTTCAGGAACAAAAGCTGCAATGGAGAATGCCCAGGTAAACCCGGCAAAGATCGGGCTCATAGGTCAATCTTTCGGTGGGTATGAAACGATGTTCACCATTACCCAGACAGACCTGTTTGCCACGGCAATTGCCGGGGCCGGTGTTTCTGACTTTACATCGGATTATTTTAACATAGAGGGAATATCTTGGAGGTTTTTTCAGTATGAAGATTATCAATTGAGGATGGGAAAATCACTCTTTGAAGATTACCAGGGTTATCTGGATAATTCACCACAATATCATGCACAAAATATTCATATTCCATTTTTGTTGTATACTGGGGGAAAAGACTATCATGTCCACTATACACAAACTATGGCGTTTCATTTTGCTATGACAAGATTAGGGAAAGAAAATACAATGCTAATCTACCCAGACGAAGCTCATGCCTTCCAGTATCCTGAAAACAAGAAGGATCTGACCATAAAAGTCCATCAATGGTTTGGGCATTATCTCAAAGGAGGAGCTAAACAAGACTGGATGCCGTAAGGCCTTAAAAATTACTGTTGTTGAAATGTAAACGATTATTATCCTTTCCTAGAAATATGTGATAATGCAGCAAAAGACTCAAGTGGGGTATTCAGGTTCGTCGCAAGGTATTTCCAGACTAGGATTATGTACCGTTATAACCCTGACATAAACATGGATGCAGCCCTTGAGGTTTTGAACTTGGCAGCGAAAGAGGATCCAGATTGCCCAATAGATTTTGCTAAAAAGAAAGAGGAGATTGAAAAAATGTAT
>JALNXR010000180.1 GCA_023230265.1 Bacteroidales bacterium
TCTCCAATGCAGTAAAAAATTCAAAACTCGAGCTTAAAAATTCAGAAATTATGGTAAAAAGTGCAGAGCAGGCCCTCTTTAAAGAGATACAACAGGCCAACAGCGATGCATTGGCTTACTATGAGAGATTCAGAGCCGGTGAACAGAATGTCAGATCCATGGAGGAGTCCTTCCGTTATGTGGAGAGCAAATTCGATCTGGGGGCTCTGAATGCAACCGATTACACTGTTGCCCGTTCAAATCTTTTCAGAGCAAGGTCAGAATTGTCACAGGCAAAATATCAGTTTGTTTTCCAACTTAAGATACTGGATTTTTATAAAGGTGTTCCAATTTCTCTGTAATGTTCCAATAACTCTATAAAGTTTATTTCAAATATGAGCAAGGGTAAACTTAACAAATGGTTTTTAATATCCGCACTGATTCTGGTAGTAATTCTGGCAATAGTTGGCGGAGGAAAAAAGAAGAAGAGCGTCTCTGTAACTGCAGAATCAGTTACAAGAAGGACAGTAACCGAGATAATTCCTGCAAACGGGAAGATAAAGCCTGTTCTGGAGGTGAAAATCAGCCCCGATGTCTCCGGTGAAATTGTTGAACTCCACTTTAAAGAGGGAGATGAGATCAAAAAGGGAGATCTGATTATAAAAATTAAGCAGGATGTCTATATCTCAATGAGAGACAGGGCAGAAGCAACTCTTAACTCCACTAAAGCACAGCTCACGCAGCTTATGGCTCAGTTCCGGCAGATAGAGCAGAGTTACCAGAGGAACAAAGCTCTCTTTGAGAAAAAGGCAATCTCCGAGGCTGAGTATGAGAGCGCACTATCCCAGTATGAAGTTACAAAAGAGCAGATAAAACAGTCGGAGTTTAATGTCAAGAGTGCAACTGCCGCTCTCAAGGAGGCTGAAGAGAATCTTATAAAAACCGTTATATACTCACCTATGAATGGAATAATATCCAAGCTTAGTGTTGAGAAAGGGGAAAGAGTTGTGGGAACAAGCCAGATGGCAGGCACAGAGATGCTCAGAATTGCAAACTTTAATGAGATGGAGGTTTTGGTTGATGTAAACGAAAATGATATAATCCGCGTTGAGTCGTCGGACACTGCAATAATCGAGGTGGATGCCTACCCGGGGAGAAAATTCAAAGGGATTGTCACTCAGATTGCAAACTCAGCCAAAAATATCGGATCTGCTGTGGAGCAGGTTACAAATTTTGAGGTAAGGGTCTTTATACTTGAGGAGTCCTATACCGATCTGGTAAAGGATGGAATAAATCCGTTCCGGCCGGGGATGTCTGCAACGGTCTCAATACAGACAGACAGAAGGGACAGTGTACTTACAATTCCTCTGCAGTCCATAACTACGAGAGCCGATCTTCTGGCCGATTCTGTAAGACTCTCTCTAAGTATAAATGAGTCAGTCGAGCAGGTGTTTGTAATAAAAAGCGACACTGTTGAGGTTAGAAGGATCAAAACCGGAATCCAGGACCTTAACAGCATAGAGATAATTGAGGGACTTGAGGAAAATGAAAAGGTAGTTACCGGTCCCTACTCTGCAATCAGCAAGAATATCAAGAGGGGATCCAGAGTGAAAATCGAACAGAAGGATAAAATTAAGGAGCCCAAAACTGCAGGTCAGAGCCGATGAACCAGGTTATAAAAGAACCGCTTTTGCTTTATATTGAGACCAGCACTGGTGTCTGCTCTGTAGCTCTCTCCAGGGGGGAGATGTTAATCGCATCTGATTCAGTCAACGAAGAAAAGGCACACGCCAGGGTGATTGCTCCTATGACGGAGAGTATTCTTTTAAAATGCGGGCTCTCTCTCTCTGACACAGATGCCGTGGTGGTGAGCGGGGGTCCCGGCTCTTACACCGGTCTGAGGGTAGGGGTCTCTTTTGCAAAGGGGATATGCTACGGTGCAGGCAAACCGCTTATATCGGTAAGTTCACTGGAGCTGCTCTCAAGATTGGTGGCAGAAAAGCCCGGATACGATCCTGAGAGCGCAGAATTCATAATCCCTATGATAGATGCAAGGAGAATGGAGGTCTATTCGGTCGTCTGCGACAGAGAGGGAAAAATGTTGTCGGATGTAGAGGCTGTAGTACTCAATAACAAGAGTTATTCAGAGCAGCTGGCAACAGGCAAGGTTGTTTTTGCCGGAGACGGCAGTAACAAATTCAGGGATATAGTTGACTCTCCAAATGCTGTTTTTATTGATATTGTCGCGGATGCATCGGGTATGATAAAACCTGCTCTGGAAAAATTCAGGAGAAAAGCATTTGTGGATGTGGCTTATTTTGAGCCCTTTTATCTTAAGGAATTTGTAGCAGGTGTCTCAAAAAAAGGGCTTGGGAATCTACGGTAACCAATTATTTTAAAGCTCTGGTTATCTCTCTGATCAGTTCCTCACCTTTTAGATTTTTACCTGTTATGGTGCCTTCTTTGTCTATCAGGAAATTCACCGGGAGTGAGGTGACATTAAAACTTTTAAGTGCCGGTGAACTTGCACCCAGACCATCGCATACACTTATCCAGGGCAGTTTCTGTTCTCTCACGGTGTTGGCCCACGACGTTTTGTCTATGTCGGCTGCAACCTGGAAGATAGTGAATCCCTTAGCAGAAAACCGGTCGTACAGAGAGAGGTACTCCTGATTGAGAAGCCTCTGGTTAACATCAGATGAGTTCCAGAAAGACAGAAGAATCACATTACCGGAACAGTCCTTAAGAGAGATCTTTTTTGCATTAATATCAGGCAGAGTTATCTCAGGATATCCGGATTGAGCTGCTTCGCTGAGCTTTAAGTTAAGAGCATTGATGTTGTCAATTCTGGCTATCTCTTCCGAAAGTTTGGCTATGTAGGGTGAACCGGGGTATACTTTTTTAAGTGAGTCTCTCACTCTTGTGAATATCAAGACATCCTGGGGTTCCGAAAAGATCGGGAGTCCGTTTGGAAATCTTTCATATAAAAGTGCCACATTTGTTATTGACAATGGTTCTGTAAAGATTTTTTTAATGGAGCCCTGCTTGTGTTTCACATAGAGAGAACCAAGCTGATAGTTTAGTTCTGTTGCCCTTGTTTTGTTGGCAGAAGCCATCGCTTCTGTGTAAAGAGTCATTAATGAATCATATCCGGACTTGAGTAATCTGGCATTTCTGTCAAGAATTTCCAGCAATCCGGACTCTTTGGACCCTTCGATAATATATTTTGAGGCCGTGGTATCGGTAGCGAATTTTATATAGTCTCCCGGAAGCGGAATAAATGAAGCTATCAGCCTCTCCCGGTAATACAGATAGTAGAAATCGGGATTGGTCCCGCTGAGTTTTAGCCGGTAACTGATCTTTCCCTCTTCTGTAATGATTGTGTCAACAACCTGCTGACTGTTTACCGCAAGAACTTTAAGCACGAGGGTGTCTTTATTGAGTCCCTCAACTATACCCTTTATATTTGCACACTCCCTGTTGCAGGAGAGAAGTGTAACTGAAGCCAAAAAAACCAGTAGAATCCTTTTCATAGTCCTGTCCTGTCCCTTTTATTCTGTTCTCTTATCTATTCGATTCCTTCCGCAATTCCGGATGCGATCTCTTTCATCCGGGATTCATCCGGAGAGAGTTTTGGTTTTCTGAAATCCAGATCTGTCTCTTTATTAAGCGGAACAAGATGTATATGAGCATGAGGAACCTCCATCCCCAATACTGCAACAGCAACCCGTTTGCAGGGTATTGCCTTTTTTATCCCTTTTGCCACTTTCTGGGCAAAGAGAAATAGTGCTGACAACTCTTCCGGATCAAGATCAAATATGTAATCCACCTCCCGTTTGGGGATTACAAGAGTGTGTCCTTCTGTCAAAGGTCTGATATCCAGAAAGGCATAAAACCTCTCACTCTCAGCCACTTTGTAAGAGGGGATCTCCCCTTCTACTATTCTGGTGAAAATTGTGGACATAACTATTTTGATATTTCTAAAACCTCAAATTTTATTATGCCGGAAGGCACAGTTACATCAACCACATCCCCTTTTTTTCTCCCGATGAGAGCTTTTCCTATAGGGGTTGCTGCAGCAAGTTTACCCTCCTTAAGATTTGCCTCTGTCTCTGCCACAAGTGTGTACTCCACAACGGCATTAGTATTCAGGTTTTTAAGCTTTACCTTGTTCATCATCTGGATTTGAGTGGTGTTTATCCTGGATTCGTCTATAATCCTGGCATTTGCGATCATCTCCTCAAGTTTGGCAATTTTTAGCTCCAACATGGATTGTGCCTCCTTTGCAGCATCGTACTCTGCGTTTTCTGACAAATCGCCCTTATCCCTTGCCTCTGCTATTTGCCTTGCAATGGCAAGCCTCTCCACAGAGACCAGCTGACTTAGTTCTGTTTTAAGTCTCTCCAGACCTTCCGCCGTTAAATAATGAATCTTTGACATAATATGAAAAATTAAAAGAATCCTGCCTAGACAGGACTCTTTAAGACAAAGGTAATAAAAATAAATAAATAACTACACTACTCTGTAAATTTTGGTTTCATAATCTCAGAATAGAGTATGAGAAGTCTGGGATCGATACTGTGATGAAGAGTTTCATCTCCCACAGTAGTTTCCGGCAGCATGAACTCTTTGTCAGGGATAAAAGCTATACCCTCTCGGGGCATACCGGATGTTTGTACCATACTCTTCTGCACTGGCTCGGAGGGGTTTTCCACACTCTCCTCAGACATTCCGGACTCAACCGGATTATATTTAAATTTCTCAACAATCCTTTCTGGTTTTTCAACTTTCTCAT